>NZ_DCRG01000017.1:0-116502 GCF_002325125.1 Sphingobacterium sp. UBA1498 | reverse complement strand
AATTTAAAACAGTACCTTTATCTTTGCTGTAAGAGCTTTATCTTTGCTGTAAGATTTAATAGGTCCTTTTGGGAAATAGGAGAGTATGGAAAGCTGCAAGTGAGCGCAAATGCCTAATACATTTTACGGTAGAGCGTCTGCGGACTTTATATTAAAATGATAAAACTATTTGTTAACAGTGTTGTTCTATAGATAGCTTTTAAACATTTAACATTTTATATAAACGCCCAATATCCATCGGATAGCGGGCGTTTATCTTTGTATAGCTGGATGAAAACAGTTTCTAAGATACTGTTGCAGTCTTTAATACATTACGGTAAGGGTAAGAATGGAAGATGTGTCTACGGGCAAATCGACCTAAAGAATCTGCATTGACAAATTTAATATAATCGTTTCGCTGAACACCGAAATACTCATATTGGCTGCCGTCTTGAAAAGTGACAGTCAATATTTGTCCTTTCCAGTCAATATCTTGAATACCTGAATTGGTAATTGTTTCTGTGTAGATGGGCAATTGTTGCTCTAATGTTTCAGAACAGATGCTTACCAGAAAGTGGTATGCTTCGATCATCGCAACACTTTTTTCCTCTGCAGCCAAACGACCTTCTTCATCATTGACAAATTTATCTGGATGACATTCTTTCATGATCGTCCGGTAAGTAGATTTCAGGGTTTTGAGATCCACAGATTTATCTACGTTAAGTAACTTCCGGTAGTCGGCAATTTTTTTCATGGCGGCAAAGTTATGCTTAATAATCAGATTATTCGCTATAAAATAGGAAAAAAACTTATTTTTTCAATAACGTTTTTACGTAGAGCTGCTCGACCTTCTCTCTAGCCCAAGGTGTTTTTCTTAAAAAAGTTAACGAAGATTTGACACTTGGATTCTCATTGAAACATCGAATAGCTATGCGTTGACCTAATTCTTCCCAACCATAGTACTCTACTAAATATTCTATAATGGTGTCAAGTCTTTTACCGTGTAGTGGATTATTAATTTGTTCTTGCATGTCGTAAAGATAATAATCTTCAATTGATGGATCGTGCTAATTTTTACTATCAATTAGTTGTGCAGCCAGTTCCTTTAACGCTGTACGGAGTTGTTCATCCCAGATTTCTCCCGCACTGTCCAGTTTGCCCCTTACTCCTTCGATGAGTAGGTTTCTTTTTTCATCAATTTGGGCTCCTAATCCGCGCATGATGTGTTGCAGTTCGACGTGTGCATGTTCACCTTGTGCAGCGGCGGTGATGATACCTATGGGCTTATCGTTGAAAACTGTTGTTGCTGCGCACCACTCAAGTAGATTTTTTAATCCACTGGGCACACTGAAAATATATTCGGGACTGCTGATCAAAACAATGTCTGCTTCTTGAATAATTTGGCGTAATGCAATAATTTCAATAGGTGGATGGGACTGGCTCTCATCTGGATCAAAATGCGGCAGTTCTTTCAGACGATCAAATAGCGTGAAATGGATATCGCCATTAATCTCTTTTTGTAGGTGCTTTATAATATGATGATTGGATGAATGGGTACTGGCGCTACCTACAATTGCAAAAATAGTTTTCATGTGAGTCTAAATCTAATCAACGGTTGTGTATATCCGCTGTGTTTGTATTTTTCTTATATGCTGAATGAAGAAACTAAATTACAATATTCGATTCAAACGATTTACTTTATTCTCCGATTCGCTGTAATTTTTAGATTGGTTTGTTTTTGATCCAACTTTCCTCAGTAAGGATAGCCGATTTCAGGTGAAATTATAGAAGACGGTGATTGGATCAGAAAATAAAAAAAGGATGGTGGACCAACACCATCCTTCATTGAAAAAATGATTAATTAAAAGCATCAACATGCGTTATGCATTGCTTTATATTAATTTTAACCATCGCTAAAATAGGATTAAAAATTGCTTATTGCAAATGGGGGAATGGATATAGCATGCCTTGTTGATGGAGTATCCAGATGGAACTAAACTGAAGCTTGACTATTGGTGGTGTGTTTAGTTTGGTCAGCTAAATAATTAGCGTAGTTTGTTTTGATTGAGCCTGAACTTTTGTAGTTTGGCTGCTATAAACCTTTTATAAATATGATGAACCTAAAAAATCATTTGCTATTTGTGGTATCGACTTCCTGTTTGTTTTTTTCATGTAAAGGAAACGGGGACAAGAAAGAAATGCATGCGTTAAAATCAAAATCTTTGGCCGGTACGTATAAGTTAATTGACAGCAAGACAATTAAAGGAAAGGATACTGTGACAGCTTTTACAGACAGCAGCAAAACAGAGATGTTTAAAATGTTTAATGATGACCACTTTTCTTTTTTTAATCATGATAAGGAAAAAGGCAAAGGGAAAGAACCTTTGTTTGTAGCGGGCGGCGGGACCTATTCCTTTGATGGTGTTAAATATCAAGAAAGTTTGCAATATTGTTCTATACGTGATTGGGAAAGGAATACATTTAATTTTCAACTCAAGATAAAGGGGGATACATTGATTCAAACAGGCGTGGAAAATCTGCCAGAATTAGGAGTTCACCATACTATTGTAGAAACCTATCTTAAAGTCAGATAGTCAATATTGGTATAAAGGAGTTATAGCATCGGTATCAAGCTATTTTAATCATGCAGATACTTAAGATCATTGTTCTGTTTTTTTTTTGCAGTACAGGATCGTCTAAACGGCATTTTAGGTACTTTTAAAATTATTTGTAAAAAAAGTGAAATTATATTGCAACATTTTCGGGAGGGTGTCGACTACATAGTAGAAACATAAGAATTAACAGAATTAATTTTACAACGTGCAAAATCAGCTTAGCGATAAAGATTTATTAGCGATGTGCCAAACGGGTAATGAGTCTGGGTATGCGCAGCTTTATCATCGCTATGCAAAAAAGATCTTTAATTCTATTTATCGGATTTTGGCCAATCAGGAAGAGAGTGAAGATATTTTGCAGGAGACTTTTGTTGACTTTTTTTCAAGATCGGAAAAGTGGCATTTGGTTCTCAGTGTGGAAGCTTGGTTGAGAAGGATGGGCGTGAATAAGGCCATTTCACTGTTAAGGAAGAATAAACAGTATTTTACGTCGGTGGACGATTTGGAAATTCAGGATGATGGCGAAGATGAATTACTGGAAAAGGAATGGCGTGAATGTCGTTTAACGGATTTGGAGCAGGCGATCGACCAGCTGACGGGGGTGCCCAAGATGGTCATTAACCTTTATCTGTTTGAAAATATGAGCCATGACGAAGTCGCGGAAGCATTGGGAATGACAGCAGTTGCCGTCCGTAGCCAATACCATCGCGCAAAAAAGAAAATTTACGAACAATTGAAGGAAAGGTATAATTATGCGGGATAATTTAAAAGATTTTGTGAACGCTAATCGGGAATCATTTGATCAGAGAGAACCTTCGGCTGACTTATGGAATAAAATAAGACCGCAAGTAGTTCCACCTGTTCAGCAAAGAAAGATTAAGCCTCTTTGGAAGTGGGCTAGTATTGCTGCAGCGGTCTTATTGGTAGGAACAGCAGCATTTATCGCTTTTAACAGACCGGGCGACTTAATGACTGAAAAACCTGTGGCTGCTGTACGTCCTCATGTTGTTCGTGAAAATGAAGGCGATAAAAAAGCCGTTAACGAAACAGTAGGACGCGCTGATAACGATAATTCAACTAAATTGACTTCGTCTATGGCAATAGCGGGTAGGCAAACCAAAAGAAAGCAGTTGGCAACAGCAAACATAACGACCTCTGGTTTAGGTAAAATGCAAGAGAAAATTGATTACGTTGAGATGCTTCAGGATTCGAGTTCCGCAAGCGCACGTCTAAGTGCTGTCTTAGCGTTGAAAGATGAAGGTAGGTTAGATCGGAATAGTAGAGGAGCATTGGAAAGGACTGCTGTATCGGATCAAAATAGTAATGTGCGTATAGCTGCAATCGAAACGATATTAAGTGGACTGAGCCAAGAAGAACGTCAGCAGAAAGTTCAGGACTTCTTTGTGGTGCAAAATGATCCCACGTTGCAAATGGAGCTTATGCAAATGATGGTTCAGCAAGATGATCCAAAGATGAAAGCGACAACAAAAGAAAAGTTAACTGAAATTGTGGAGGATCCCTTCACCTTGAAATTTGTGAAAGAACAGGCGTATGCGGTATTATTAAATCAATAGATGAATAGATTCAAGAACGTCCACTTGTGTAGGCTCGCTTACGAGAAGGTAGAGCAGATGGCTTGGTTAATAATAAGGAAGAAAAAATAAATTGAGATGAAAAAGTTAAGGATAATGATGATTGGGATAGCACTTATTTTTGCAAGTGCATTACAGGCCCAGGTAAATGAAAGTGTGGAAGGAGTTGCTGCGCCAAAGCCTCCTAATCCTCCTAAAAAGGCTAGAGCGGTTTCAGGCGTTGCCGTAAGTAATAGTACTAATTTTACATTCAATTCTTCAGGATTCGGCGGTTCTAATGGACCCAAAAGCTGGAAGGAAATTAAAGTGCCTAATTTAGGAAGTAAACTCCTGTTAAAGTTGGATAATGTTTATATCGAAGGGTATAAGGGGAAGGATGTGCTGATTACCGCTAAGGTTGAGGATAATGAGGGAAATGATCGTGCAAAAGGCCTACGTGTCGTTAATGGTTCTGGATTATCGGATAATTCGGGACTTGGAATGAATATCAAAACAGAAGGTGGAGTGACCGAAATAAGCATGGTCGGGATGCCCCTAGAGGATTCTATCCGAATCAAGATACCTATGGATCTACCGTTGACGATAAAAGGGGGGCGTGGTGCGATGTTCAATGCTGGAGTGATCGAATTGAAAGATATGCGCGCTGAGGTGGAAGTTTCCAATACGATGGGAAATGTGAATTTGTTGAACGTAACGGGACCAATCAATGTGAAGGTTGCACAGGGAGATGTAACAGCCAAGTTTGTTCAACCGGTCAAAGGACCTATTTCTCTTGTCGCTGCAATGGGCGCTGTAGATGTTGCTTTTCCCAAGAATTTTGGGGCAAATGTGGATGTGAAATCAGCAATGGGAAATATCTATGCCGCAGATGAATTCCAATTTGAAAAAAGCGCTGAGGAGCCCCAGTCAATCCCTATGGGTAATGCAGTGAAGGGCAAAATGAACGGCGGTGGACAGGACGTGATTTTGAAAACATCCCTGGGAGATATTTATATCAGGACGCAGAAGTAGTAAAAGTAGCCTGTTGTAGATAACAGGCTACTTTTTTATTTCCATACGTACGAGATACTGATCATTCTCATCTTCATATAAAATTTGGACTACCCAACCCATTTCGTGCGAAATTTTAATCAATAAATCCTGATCTAAATACAGCCATTTGAAGAGATCGCCTCGGGAGCCTTTGTATTCATACTGATATTGGATTTCCCCGAAATAGTGGGCCGGCTCCTTGACGTTGTAATCTTTATACAAATAACTGATATCGGACGAATCAAAAATCAGCTGCCCATTTTCCGTCAATATTTCTTTACTATGCGCTAGTAGTTTTCGAAAGCCCTCCACATCTCCAGCAATACCAATCCCGTTCATCAGCAGCAAAAGCGTATCGTATCGCTGCCCTTTAAATTTATAAAAGTCTTCGCAGATAATATGTTGTACACCGCGTTGCTGCATGATATGGCAAGCGGTTTGGGATTGTTCCAATGCATCCACTTCAAAGCCTTTTTCTTGTAAATATAGACTATGGCTGCCTACTCCAGCGCCCACATCCAATACACGTCCATCGCAGAGCGATAGACCAATAAATTCTAGCTCAGGGAAATCATCAGGTTCCCGAAAGAAAATCTCTACCGGCATTTCGTCTTTATCGCCATAGCTGGTATGGAGTATGAGGGGGAATTTTTCTTCTTGATGTACAAAGTAATCATCAAGGGCTTCACCGTATACGTCTCTATGCATGGTCATCATCAATCATTAATACTTTCTTTGCAATATAAATGGAGTCTTCATCTCCTGTATGTTTCATCGGTTCGTCAGATAATTTGATGACGGGACTCCATTGATCATCTTCTGGCAAAGCATCTGTCATCTTGATGACAATATTCATTGGTTTAAGACCTACATCATTCGTAAAATTGGTGCCAACGCCAAAGGAATGTAAGATTTTACCCTCACAGTAGCCCGCAATTCTTTCGACTTTTTCATAGTCTAGGCCATCAGAAAATATAATGGTCTTTGAAAGCGGATTGATTCCATTTTTGTTATAGTGTGCAATAACTTTATCTGCAAATTCAAGAGGATCTCCACTATCATGTCGGACTCCATCAAATAATTTGGTTAACTTTTTATCGAATTGCTGAAAGAAGACTTCTGTTGTATAGGTGTCCGATAGTGCTATTCCGAGGTCGCCCCGATACACATCAGACCAATGTTCCAGTCCCAGGAGGTTGGCCATTTTGTAGCCATATTTAGCGGCGTGAAACATAAACCATTCATGGGCATGGGTGCCGATGGGCTTCGTTTCATATTTCATTGCTAAATAGACATTGCTGGTGCCAATAAATGTTTTTTCGCCATATTGCTTGAGTGTACGAACGACCAAATCATGCACTTCATGAGAATGGCGTCTTCGGGTGCCAAAATCAGCAATAGTAATATTGAGTTTTTTATATTTTTCGATTTTATCTTTCGCTGTGGCGATTACGTCTGCATCGGAGGAACGTTGTAAGCCCTGGGATTCATAAAAAAGTTCACAGATAAGAGACATCAACGGAACTTCCCAGAGGATAGTGCGATACCAGTACCCTTCGATAACGACTTCTAGATCGGGACCATCCTGAAATATTTTGACTTCTTCGGGATCATATCGGTAACCTTGGAGAAAGTCAAAATAGGTTGGGTCGATATAAGGACAAGTTCTGGCAAAAAAAGTCTTTTCGGCTTTTGTTAGTTTCAAATTAGCCATTTCGTTAACAGCCTGCTTCAAGAGGACATCAAAACCCTCAGGAAACTTGTGGTGTCCCCGATTGATAAAATGATAACGAGCCTTGGCCTTTGGAAACAACTTGACTACAGCATGCTGCATCGTGAATTTATAGAAGTCATTATCTAATATAGAGGTAAATGAAGCCATCCTTATCGATCTGTTTTTTTGTTTGAAGCGGTAAATTTACTAATTAACGTGAAATTGTGTGGATTGTTCATGATAAATATCAAAAGACACATATGTAAAAGGCGGGTGAAATTTGTTATTTCATCCGCCTTTTATGAATTATCATGTTATTCGGTCATCCTTATCTTGTTCTAGATCTTTCAGAACCTTGTGAAGAACGTCCGGAGCTACGCTCACCTGAGCTTCCAGAATTTCTTGATCGCGATACAGACGATGAATTATCTGTATTGGATCTGCTTCTGGTGTTTTCATAACTCCGATTTTGAGACGGTTGGGCCACTGGTTGAGACACCGGTTGGTTCGAACGCGTCCGGCTATCGGAATTTCGACTTTGTACCGGCTGAGACACGGGTTGGCCCGAACGTGTGCTGTTACCATCATAATTTCCGTTCCGTTGCGGTGCTGTTGTAGGTTGAACTACGCGTGGCGGTACAGTCTGATCGGAACCGTTCTGCCTCCCTCTACTGGTAGATGTAGGGTTATTGTTGTTTGGAGCATCCGATTGCCGACCTGATCGCGTCCTAAAATCATAGTTACTCGAATTAGGTTGTGTACCATTCGTATTTCTATTTGTCGCCCCGTTGTCTCCGCTTCTAGTGTTATTGATTGAACTGCGGCTCGAGCCTGTACTGTTGGCATCATTACGGGATCTTACAGAAGCATTTCCACTGTTGTCAATATACAACTCACGACTTCCAGATCTTGAATCGATGTTATCGCGGTTACTGATAACGCGATTGGTACGATCGGATATCTCGCTATTGTTATTCCGTGTTCGGGTAGAGGCATCCACTACCTTCGTTGGACGTGCAGACGACCGCGTATTACGATCTACAGCCGGACGGTACATACTGATTTCATTGCTGCGATTGCTGCTACTACGAACCGATCCAGGTCTATCCGCATTTGCTATCCTATTTACTGTGATGTTTCTTCCTGTTGAGCGCTCGATGTCTGCTCTTCGTGGGCCGCCAACATAATAGTTGTTGTTAATGATCGTTGTATTGTTGATAACTGTGGTTCTGTTATAAATGTTATTGTAATTTCTACGATTCACATAATAACGATCCATATCCCTGCTCATGAAATGATTGACTCCCACAAATGTCCAGAAGTTCATTGGAATATTGACGGATACATTGATATTCATACCTGGTCCCATGGGGGCCCAGCCGTAATAGTCGCTACTTTGACGCCAATTTACCCATGCCGGTCCCCATTCATAGTCAGGAACCCAGCCCCATCCATAGCGATCATTGTAATTCCAGCGACCGTAGTGAAATGGTGCCCAGCCCCAGTCATAGTTGGATACCCAGGTATTTCCATAGTCAGTCATCGTCCAATAACCATTTGTGGCATAGGGTTGAAAGTTAGGGCCAACGTCCGGAATCCAAACGTAACCATAATTCGGGTCATTAACCCATTGTCCATAAGGCGATAGTTGATCATAAAACAGCTGGAATGAGACGCCAGCGTTGTTATAATGGTCATAATTATTATATCCACCGCGTTGGGCCATCGAGGTGGCACAGCTTGAGAAAGAAGCGATACCAATAAACCCCAGTACCCAATATTTTATGTTGCCTAAATTTTTCATTTCTGTAATATTTTAAAGTGTGACAAAACTCTATGCCGTAGTCTTTGTTATTATGACAGCATAACGAATAAAATGGTTTAATCGGTACATTGGAAATCTGATTATTTTTACGTGAAAGTCAAATTGATGATCTTTTTACATAAACGACAATTTGGATACATATTTTTATTTACCTTTACCGCTCGAATTGCTACGTGTTTGTTCAGCATAAGACGTGTTTTAAGACACATTAATTTGAAATAGACATCATTTAAATGGCTAAAAAACTTCAGACTTTTTTTCTAGAATTCGCAAATATTCACCGTTTTTTGCTACGGTTTTGGCGCGAATTGGTAACTCCACCATATGAATTCAAAGAAATTGTCCGCCAATGCTATGAAATAGGCTACAAATCTTTGCCTTTGATCAGTTTAACGGGATTTATTGTGGGCTTTGTTTTTACAAAACAATCACGTCCTTCTTTGGAGGAATTTGGGGCAACTTCGATGTTGCCTTCGTTAATTTCGATCGCTATTGTTCGTGCATTGGCACCATTAGTTACGGCTTTAATAGCTTCGGGCAAAGTGGGGTCTCAAATTGGTGCGGAATTAAGTTCGATGAATGTTACAGAGCAAATAGATGCCATGGAAGTTTCTGGAACCAATCCTTATAAATATCTTATTGTAAGTAGAATATTGGCTACAACGATCGGAATTCCTGTGCTCTGTTTTTATGTTGCCGGCATCGGTCTTTTAGGTGGCTATCTCAGTATGATGAGTAAAGATGACTTGAGCTTTTTGAGTTTTTTTACACAGGTTTTTGAAACGATAGCATTTAAAGATTTAGGAGCTATGGTGTTGCGTGCTGTTATATTTGGTTTTACGATAGGCGCTGTAAGTTGTTATTGTGGTTATTTTTCTTCCAAGGGGACAGAGGGTGTTGGTAAAGCTGCCAATGCGGCCGTTGTGGCGTCGATGTTCCTTGTTTTTATTGAGGAAATAATTATTGTTCAGATTTTATCGTTCTTTGGATAGTGAGCTATGGAAAAGATTCAATCAAGCATTGACCATTCGAAGCCGGTCATTGAAATAAGGAATGTTAGCAAGTCTTTTGGTGATAACCATGTGCTTCGGGGCGTTAATTTGGATTTATATAAAGAAGAGAACCTTGTTGTATTAGGACGTTCGGGTACAGGTAAATCTGTGTTAATCAAATTAATCGCAGGATTGTTGAGGCCGGATGAAGGTACGATTAATGTACTCGGAGATTCTGTGACAGAACTAAATGATCGTGAACTGCGTGAATTACGGCTAAAAATAGGGTTTTCTTTTCAGAATAGTGCGCTTTATGATAGTATGACCGTACGTGAAAATCTAGAGTTTCCGTTGGTTCGTAATAAGCGTAATTTGACGCGATCTGAAATCGATCATGCTGTAGAGGAGGTGTTAGATGGCGTTGGACTTTCTCAGGCCATCAATCAGATGCCATCGGAGCTTTCTGGTGGACAGCGTAAGCGAATTGGTATTGCGCGCACGTTGATTCTGAGGCCAGAAATCATGATGTATGATGAGCCAACGGCAGGATTAGATCCGATTACTTGTCTGGACATTAATGGATTGATCAACGAAGTTCAGGAAAGATATAAAACAGCATCAATTATTATCACGCACGATTTGGCTTGTGCAAAAGAGGTGGGAGACCGTATCGTGATGTTGTTAGACGGTAAGTTTGAGAGACAGGGGTCTTTTGAAGAGATTTTTGATACAGAGGACGCTCGCGTAAGAGCGTTTTATAATTATAATTTTATTCTATAATATACATGAGTAAGGCAGAAAATAAAAGAGCAATCATTGTTGGTGTTTTTGTTTTTTTAGGCGTATTGATTTTATTGGCGGGTATTTTCATTTTGGGTAGCCAACAAAAGAAATTTACTAAAAATATCGAGATTACGACTTCGTTTCCTGACGTCGCTGGGTTGAAAGTAGGAAGTAATGTATGGTTTTCTGGAGTCAAAGTAGGTATTATTAAGAATATCCACTTTAAGAGCGTGCAGGATGTTGAGGTGGTATTAACGATTGAGGAAAAATCTGCTGAGTATATTCGGAAAGACGCTGTGACAAAGTTAGGCTCGGATGGATTGATCGGCAATAAGATTGTTGTTATCTCTGGAGGGTCGCAGAATGCCCCTACTGTTGAAACAGGTGATTTTTTGCGTTCAGCAAAAACCGCAGATATGGAAGCAATGATGGAAACATTGCAGGTTAACAATGAAAACCTGGCTAAGATTACCACTGACTTCGTGGAGATATCACGAGGATTGGCCGATGGCAAAGGAATGGTTGGTGCCATGTTGACGGATACCTCCATGGTGAATACTTTACGTGCTACACTATTGTCCATCAGTGCTGCTATGAATAATGCAAATAAGGCTTCTGCAAATCTAGTTACCCTGACAAATTCTTTAAATAGTAATAAGGGACTGATTCATGATTTGACGACTGATACCGCTATTTTCTCTAGTTTACGTCAATCTGCTGCACAATTACAGGGGGTCTCTCAGACAGCAAATGCATTGATAAATAATTTGAACAACGCTTCGGGACGATTAAATGATAAAGATAATGCAGTGGGCGTTTTGTTGAATGATCCTGAATCGGCAAATCAAATCAAATCAGCAATTAATAACTTGAATTCGAGTACATCAAAGCTGGATGAAAATATGGAAGCGCTGCAGCATAATTTCCTGCTGCGCGGTTTCTTCAAAAAGAAAATGAAAGAAGATGCGAAAAAGGCTGAACTGCTTAAATCAGATACAGCGAAGTAAGTTGAATGATAGAACTATGAAAAGGCTTTACGCTTGCGTAGAGCCTTTTTTTAATCATATTGGGGGAGCCCGTTTAGAATTGAAAATATGAATCACACTGAAATTGCAGAGAAGGACGTTATTTACGAAGACAATCACCTCATAGCGATAAATAAGAAGGCGGGGGATATTGTGCAAATTGATGAAACGGGAGATATGTCGATGGAAGATATGGTGAAAGCGTATTTAAAGAAGAAATATGATAAACCAAATGAAGCTTTTGTCGGTGTTATTCATCGTTTAGATAGACCGGTAAGCGGTATGATACTTTTCGCCAAAACGAGCAAGGCTCTTGAGCGGATGAACAAGTTTTTTCAGGATAGAGACGTGAAAAAAACTTATTTGGCAATAGTCAGACAGCGACCACGAAAAACCGAAGGGAAACTTATTAATTGGCTGATCAGAAATAGACAAACACGGGTAACCAAGGCGTTTCCACGCGAGGTGAAGGGAGGAAGTTATGCGGAGTTAGATTATACGTTGGTAGGTGAATTAAATGGTTTTTATTTATTGCGCGTAGAGCCGCTGACCGGTCGTACCCATCAGATTCGTGCCCAACTCGCTGCTATGGGCTGTCCTATTGTTGGCGATAATAAGTATGGATATCCAAGAGGCAGTTCTTTGGGGAGTATTTGCTTACATTCTCGTTCATTAGCGTTTACGCATCCAATCAGGAAAGATAAGATGGAATTGGTTGCTTTATTGCCTAAAGATGGCTTTTGGGATAAATTTGAATCTTTGGCGGGGTAGTGGTTAAAATTTCAGTATCTTTGTACTATGAAATGGTTTAAATATTTACTCCTGATATTTACCTTAAGCTGCTCAGCTACATCTGTTTCTTATGGACAATGTGCCATGTGTACGTTGAACGCTGAGAATGGAACGAAGGAAGGAAATATGCAAGGAAAGGGGCTGAATGATGGTATTTTGTTTCTGCTGGTCATACCTTATCTGGCAGCTGCAGGACTTGGCTATTTATGGTATAAAAAATACCGCAAGAAGAATCCTGTAACAAAAAAGTTTTTAAACGAAATAAAATAGATTTTTAATGCCTACATCTAAATTCCATGCAATGATACATTCCAAATGTCCTAAGTGTCATATTGGTGATGTATTTGTAGGAAAGGTATACAGCTTGCGCAAGCAGCACATGAATGATATATGCCCCTATTGTGGTGTTAAATACGAGGTCGAGCCTGGTTATTTTTATGCTGCAATGTATGTGAGCTATGCTTTGTCAGTCGCTGAGATTGTTACTGTATCGGTTGCTATTGCAATTCTGACAGGAAGCGAATCTCCCTGGTTTTATCTGATTGGCCTTGCGGTAACCATTTTGATCTTTGCACCTTTTAATTTTAGGTATGCGCGCTTAATTTTGCTTCATTTTTTAACGCCAAAAATTAGTTATGACCCGAGATATGAATTGGAGTTGGAGATACGTGAAAGGAATGAAGCGAACCTCGGTGAAGGTGGTCATGGTGTTAACGAAGAAAAAAAATAAAAGAGCTCGCAAGAGCTCTTTTATTTTTTTAGGTATTTCATCGTACTATCGAAAAGGAAAACCTTGTCTTTATATACTTCCGAAATAAGGTGTTGCAATGGGATGAGATGCACTTGCTGGAAGTTTACTATATGTTCTTCTGTTGGGAGTACAACCTGTATACAGTAGGTCATACCTTCGTGTGGAGACTGAAGCATTTCCAGAAAATGCACTTCGAATTTTTGGGATTGCACGATATTATCCTGAATCCATGAAACAACCTCCTGATGGATTGTTTCTTCTGCTATAACAGAGACATTGTATAAAAACATAGACAAAAATACGCTATTTTTCTACGATAAAAAAGATTCTTAGAGCAGGAAGCGCGAGAAGTTTGAAAATTACATTTAATTGGTATATCTTGTAAAAATAAGGTTGCATTGAATGAAAATTCGTATTTAATTGCAATATTTGGAATATATGATAAGGATGCATTTGGGATTATGAGGATGAAATTTTGGATAGGTTTACTTTTTTCTACCATGATCATGTTGGGGTGTCAACACCATAATGTTGAGCCTATTCCAATAAATCAATTTTTTTCTAAGCCTGAAAAATCAAACTTTAAGATTTCTCCAAATGGTCGCTTTATAGCCTATATCGGCCTCGACAATCATTGCAAAAATATTTACTTGATAGATTTGATTCATCAGGATAGCTCTAAGCAGCTTACTTATCAAAATGATATTAATGTAAAATCTTTTGCATGGAACGATAACTCTAAAATTTCGTTTTTGACAGAGCAATCCGCACAGGATAGTTTACGTTTATATGCGGTCGATATCAATACAGAGAAGATTTGGCCATTGATCAAGCCGATTCGTGGTCGGTTTCGATGGATTCATGCCATGACTACCGGGGGCAATAGTTTTATAGGGGCGATGAATGATCGAGATTCTTCATTTTTTGATCTTTATCGGATTTATTTAGACGGAAGACCCCGGAAGTTGATTTTGCAAAATCCAGGAAATATGAGTTCTTGGGTGGTATCTAATGATGGTCAGGTACGAATGGCTGTAGCCAACGATTCTGTTCAACAGTCGCTACTGTACCGAAGCTCCGATAACGAACCATTTAAGGAGATTATACGCTGTGATGTTGAAAGTAGTTTTACGCCATTGGGTTATAAGGATAATTCGAATGCTATCATCTATGCGTTATCGAATGTCGACCGCGATAAACTGGCTTTGATAAGCTATGATTTGGCAAATCACAAAGAATTAGGTGAACTTTTTAGCCACAAGGATGTTGACGTGAGCTCTGGGGGATATTTTACTGAACAGAATAAGCTGTTGTTTGTAAATTATACCACTTCGAGACAGCACAGGCATTTCTTTGATGAGACTACCAAACAAAAGTACGATCAATTAGCGAAGCAGATTGATGGCTTTGAATATCAGGTATTGAGTACTGACAGTTCAGGCAATAAGATTATCATTAAAACCTACACCGATGTCAACCCTGGAGGGATTTACTTTTATGATTTTTCGACACAAAAGTTGACAAAGTTAGCGGATAATAATTCTGATTTAAAAGATAAGGAGCTCTCTCCAAATGAATATATCACTTATACTGCGAGGGACGGTATTCAGATTTCGGGTTATTTAACTTATCCTATACATTCCAATCGCAAAAACCTGCCTATGGTTGTCCTTCCTCATGATGGGCCTAACGGACGTGAAGTTTGGGGCTTCGATAATGAGGCACAGTTTTTAGCGAATAGAGGCTATTTGGTTTTTCAAATGAACTATAGGGGATCCACAGGTTTCGGTAAGAAGTTTTGGACTGCTGGATTTAAAGAATGGGGGGGGAAGATTCAGGATGATATTACCGATGGGGTGAAATGGTTAATTAAGGAGGGTATTGCTGATCGCGAACGTGTTGCTATCGTAGGGAAAGGTTTTGGAGGTTATTCGGCGTTGCATGCCGCTTGCTTTAATTCTGATTTATATAAATGCGCCGTGTCTTATTCGGGTTATACCAATCTATTTACGTACTTCAGAGATATACCGCCCTATTTTAAATCTTATGTACAGAAAATGTATCAAATCGTTGGAAATCCTATCCGGGAGGGTGAATTATTCAAAAATATATCACCCGTCTTTCATTCAGACAAAGTAAAGATACCGGTACTATTGGTACAAGGAGGAAAGGACAGGTTTAGTTCGGTGACAGATGCAAATCAATTTGTACAGAAATTAAAGAATAATAACATTCCAGTGCAATACATCCTGAAAGAGGATGAAGATAGAACTTTTAAGCGCGATGAGAATGTCTTTGGTTATTATAATGAGTTGGAGCGATTTTTGGCGAAATATCTTGTGGACTAAAGGCTGGCGATTATGAAAGCAGAGAAATATAGCTATCGAAAGAACTACGGATTACTGTTGATGTTTTTCATCGTAATCAGTGGCTTGTATATATTTGCCTTATTTCTTTCTCGTAGCTATACAGAATCGCATATCAAAAATGAATTTACGAATAGAAAATCGGAGATATTTGATCAGACCTTGGTTCCTTTCAATGATTTTTTTCAAAATAGAATTCCTGAAGTTTCTTTTTATCAAGGTTTTTTGGACTCTGTTCAGGCGGGTAAATATGCTTACAGCATATTAAGTTCTTATCCGTTTGTCAGGGAGATTGGTTTTTTTGATTTACAATTCAATAATGATCATAATTTAAATTATGGCTTTATCGTTAATAACCTCAGAATTCAACCGAAAACGATTACTTTTTTTACTGTTTCCAGATCTGGGCTGCATAAAAATACCATACGAGATCGCGGTCAAATGGGGTTACATTCTGAAGAGATCAATAATATCGGCGTAAAGTTGGCAACGTATATTGATAAATTGCAACCGAATGCCAAACTTTCTGATAAAGATATCTTAAAGGTTTTTTATACCATAAGACCTGGTCAGATTACCTATCTCAATATTCCGAGGGTCAACGATTTAATTGTCTATAAGTCAATTATGGAAGGTAATTTGGATCATACCGTTGGCTACGAACAGGATATGTTTAATTTTCAGATCGATCCAATGTTCCTCGAGGTGAAAAATAGCTATTCTAATCTTTATGAGAAAGTGGAGATTGTTCCTTTGGTAGGTGCACCTATCACACCTGAAAATGACGAGATTTCAACAGAGATGCCTTTACCTGGAGCACTGGCCGACTATAAGCTCCTTTTTAGATCGAGCAAGAACTTTCTTTCCAAAGAAATAAATCGTAGTTTTTGGCCTGTTTTGGGTGGCGTATCGTTGATTTACATCATTTTAATTGCTATACTATATTTAATTTATAGAAATTTAGAAATTAACGGAAGACTTTTTAAATTGCAGTACGATTTCATCAATAATCTTACACACGAGTTTAAGACACCAGTGAGTGTGATTAAGATTGCTGGAAATAACATTAAGAGTGCGCAGGTGCTCTCTGATGAAGAACGTAAAATGTATGGAAATATACTGGATCAGGAGGCAGATCGTTTAAATAACTTGATGAATAAGCTATTATCTTTTAGCCAGATCGAAAATAAAACGATAAAATTAAATAAAGAAGAGGTTGACTTGAAGATGTTTACGGAAAATCTAGTAGCTTCGTCAAGAATAAAATATCCAGATTTCAAGATTAGCACAAAAATTGATGTAAGGACATCAATGCTTGCTGATCCGGTGTTATTAAGTAGTGTGTTTCAAAATATGATTGATAATGCCTATAAATATTCTAAAGCGGGGCATAAAATATTGGATATTGCGATACAACAAAATAAGAAGAATTTTGTTATCACTTTTAAGGATGAAGGAATAGGAATAGAGAAGGCGGAGTTTAACAACATCTTCAAAAAGTTTTATAGAATAAAAAGTCAATATAATCAGCAAGGAAGTATTGGTTTGGGATTGGCTTTCTGTAAAGAAATTACTGAATTTATAGGCGGTGATATTACAGTAAAAAGCCAATTGGGACAGGGAACCACCTTTACCTTGGTATTTCCGGTTTAAAAAATAAATTTAAATATGAAATATCCATGTTTAGAAAGCATTGAAAACTTATCGTTATAAACTGGATATTCCATAAGACATTTAAAAGACAAATTATTTACTTATGAATAAAGACATCACTGTTGCTGTTATTGAAGATGATGACAACTTACGGTTCTTGGTAAAACATCGATTGGAATCCGAAGGCTATCAGGTCATTCAAAGCGGAAATGGGAATGAAGCTGAAAGTTTGATTTTGGAAAAAAGGCCCGATGTTGTTTTGCTGGACTGGATGCTTCCAGGGAAAGAAGGCAACGAGATCTGTGAAGATGTGCGCAAAGCGGGGTTTGAGAATATTATCATCATGATGACAGCTAAATCTCAAGATGTGGACAAAATTGAAGCTTACAGTTTTGGCGTGACTGATTACATTAGTAAGCCTTTCAATATGGATGTGCTTATTGCGATGATCGATAACAAGGTGAAATTTTTCTTACCGAAAAACAGTCCCGAAGTGTACAAGTTTGGTCAGACGGAACATCATCCGAATATTCATTCCTTGATACGTGACGGAAGGAAAGTTGAGTTGACCATTTTGGAAAACCGCATCTTACTTCATTTCCTGCAGAATTTAGGGCGGGAGATTACACGTGAAGAATTAATGGAAGTTGTGTGGGGGTATAGCTCAAATGTCAACACGCGTACTTTAGATATGCATGTGGTTCGTTTACGGAAAAAGATCGAGACAAATCCGGACAAGCCACATTATTTACAGACTGTGCGTGGACTCGGCTATAAATTTGTTGACGAGGAGGAGATTTGATTATAATTAGCGGGTAAGAGTTTGTTTTGTTAAAAACAATTATTATCTTCGTATAGATTCGAAACAAGACCATGTTTCCCGAAGAGGGAAATATGGTCTTGTTTCTTTTTTAAAAAGTATAAAATAAGAAAAAAAATAAAATTATGGCAGAAGTAACTTATTTTACGGAAGAAGGATTGCGTAAGCTTAAAGAGGAATTGGCTTATCTGAAGACGGAAGGAAGATCAAAAATTGCCAATGCTATTGCAGAGGCAAGAGACAAGGGGGATTTGTCTGAAAATGCAGAGTATGATGCGGCTAAAGAGGCTCAGGGGCTTCATGAGGCTAAAATTGCCAATTTGGAGAACACATTGGCTACGGCACGTTTAATTGATGAGTCCAAATTGGATACATCTAAAGTTTTAGCCTTATCGATTGTTAAGATAAAGAACAAAAAGAATGGTGCTGAAATGACTTATCAACTGGTCGCAGAGTCAGAGGCAGATCTGAAGTCAGGTAAGATTTCTGTTAAATCTCCTATTGCCCAAGGTTTGTTGGGTAAATCTAAAGGTGATACAGCTGTTATAGAAGTACCAGCGGGTAAAATTGAATTCGAAATCGTAGATATTTCAAGGTAATATATGTCGGTTATGTGCGGTATGCCATAACCGCACATCTACAAATTAACTTTATATTAAGAAGGTCGTGATGTAGCAATCGCGACCTTTTTTGTTTATATTTGTTGAACAGTGGAATTACAGGGTGTGATAAAGCGGTAGTTAGATTTCTTTAATCGCCGACATACCAAGGGCTTAGTAGATTAAGTCTGTTGTTTGCTGATTATTTTTTAAAAAGATTTATTCCAAGATTAGAATAATATGTCGACAATTTTTTCAAAAATCGTTTCGGGAGAGATCCCAGCTTACAAAGTTGCTGAGAGTAATGATTTTCTAGCTTTTTTGGATATCAGCCCATTAGCTAAAGGGCATGTATTAGTGATACCTAAGAAAGAGACAGATTACATTTTTGATATCGAAGATGACGAATACATGGCGCTTTGGGTCTTTGCTAAGATTGTTGCTCAAGGTATTAAAAAAGTAATTCCATGTGTAAAAGTTGGTGTAGCTGTCGTGGGTTTAGAGGTAGCTCATGCACACATACATTTGGTCCCTATTAATAAAATTAGTGATTTAAACTTTGCTGGACCTAAATTGAGCTTAACTGAGGACGAACTCCATCAGATTGCGACCACTATCCGCGAGTCTATCGTGAGTATAACTGCTCAAAATCAATAATTAGAAAGATTATATTACACTTGATTTACGTTGGTTTTTTAGAAGAATACTATATTTGTACTTTGTTGTTTCAAAATTGTGCAGAAATAAGCGTGGGATTTGTTCTAAATAATGAACGCAACATTGATTTTTACTAAAGGTTATGCATGAACTTTTGTTGTCATTTCAACAATTATTGAACCCAGAGGAACTATTGAGTTCAGGAGGGTTTTATTTAGTTATCCTCATTGTATTTGCTGAGACTGGTCTATTTTTTGGATTTTTTCTACCTGGTGATTATTTATTATTTCTTGCTGGATTATTCTGCGCGCTGAATAAAATTGACGTGAATATATTCACGCTTTGTTTGGGCTTGTTTACTGCTGGGGTATTAGGTAATTTTACAGGATATTGGTTTGGCTATCGAGCGGGACCGATGTTATTTAAGCGAAAAGATAGCTTCATCTTTAAGCGCAAATATGTGGTCATGGCTGAAGAATTTTACCACAAATATGGTGGAACCGCTTTAATTATAGGAAGATTTGTTCCAATAGTTCGTACTTTTGCGCCTATCTTTGCCGGTGTCGTAAAATTAGATTTTAAAAAATTTGTGCTATATAATGTTTCAGGGGCTGCCATCTGGGTGGTAGTTTTGACGCTTTCAGGTTATTTCCTAGGTATCGAATTCCCTGGTATTATTCATTATGTAGAATATGTGATAGTTGGTATGATTGTCATTGCATTTTTGCCAATTGCCATAACGTTATTGAAAAAACGTATTAAGGATAAAAGAAACAAACAAAATATACAGTAAATAAAAAATGAGTAAACAAAATCCTTGGCACATGGTTTCTCCAGGTGAGAATGTGCCAAATGCCGTAAATGCTATCATTGAGATTACAAACGGATCCAAAGGAAAGTATGAATTAGACAAAGAAACTGGTTTGTTGCTTTTGGACAGAGTGATGAGTTCTTCTGTCGTTTATCCTGCCAATTATGGTTTTATCCCACAAACTTATTGCGATGACAAAGATCCGCTGGATATTTTGGTCATTTGTTCAGTGGATATTTTACCATTGACATTAGTTGAGGCACAGGTTATTGGCGTAATGAATATGGTAGATGGTGGAGAGCAAGATGATAAAATTATTGCGGTAGCTAAAAATGATCCTATTTTTAATTACATTAAAGATATTGATCAGTTGCCTCCGCATACAATGAAAGAAATTGTACAATTCTTTGAGAGTTATAAAGCGCTTGAAAAGAAGCATGTCGTTGTTGAGGGTGTGAAGGGACGTGATGAAGCGCAAAGAATCTTGATTGAGGCTATCGAATTGTACAAAACAGAATTTGTTAACAAATAACCCCCAGCATGGCGCTCGATTTATTTTGGACATTGTTTTTAGTACTTGCAAACGGCTTTTTTGTCGCCGCAGAGTTTGCTATTGTCAAGGTCCGAGTCTCCCAAATTGAAGTTCAGGCAAAAACAGGTAGCAAAGTTGCTACCATAGCCAAGAGTATAACGGAACATTTGGATGGTTATTTGGCTGCTACACAATTGGGTATTACACTCTCGTCATTAGCTTTAGGCTGGGTTGGCGAGGCTGTAATGACCCAAATTGTGCAGGGTGCACTGGGTTTTTTCGGTGTTGAATTGACTGGGTCGATTGCTACCAATGCAGGACATGTGTTGGCTTTTTCGATTATTACTGTGTTACACATTGTATTTGGAGAGCTTGCTCCTAAATCGATAGCGATTCAAAAACCTGTTGCAACAACGATGAAAATTGCGGTTCCGCTGCAATTTTTCTACTTTATCTTTCGACCAATTATTTGGGTTTTAAACGGTTTTGCTAATTTCCTGTTAAAGATTTTGGGATTTGAAGTTACCAAAGGAGAATCTGCCCACTCGTCGGAAGAATTACAGTATCTTTTAGATAAAGGTAAAGAATCGGGTGCTTTGGATATTTCCGAGCACGAATTGATTAAAAACGTATTCGATTTTAACGAACGTATCGTTAAGAATATTATGGTACCGCGTACTAGAATTGTGGCGGTGGAAGTTACCGCTGATGCTTCTGAATTGATTGAAACGATGACGGAAGAAGGGTACTCCCGTCTTCCAATCTATGATGATAATATTGACCAAATCGTGGGTATTGTTCATACAAAAGATATTCTACCGCTTTTAGCGAAAGGAAAAGAGGTTGTCATGAAAAATATTATGCGCAAACCCTATTTTATTCCTGAAACCAAGAAGATTAATGATTTGATGGCTGAATTTCAGCTGAAACGGATTCAGTTGGCGATCGTATTGGATGAATTTGGTGGAACGGCAGGTATGGTTACATTGGAAGATATCGTAGAGGAGTTGGTGGGTGAAATCCAGGATGAATATGATGAAGAAACTCCGGTTGTGGAGCGTATTTCCGAAACAGAGTATATGGTGGATGCTGGAGCCAGTATTCATGATGTGAATGAGTTTCTTCCAATAGAGTTACCTGAGAGTCAGGATTACGATACGATGTCTGGTCTTGTGAGTGAAATCTTCGATAAGATACCGGAAGTCGGCGAGCGGAAAGAAGAGTATGGTTACATATTCACCATCATTCGAAAAGCGCAGCAGAATATCGAATTTGTCAAATTGGAATTGGTCGAGTCTGCTGAAGATGATACCGAAGAATAAATAGTAGCGAGTAGCACATGCAGTTATTTTTTACACCGGATTTAAATCCTTCATCAGAAAATTTTATCCTTAGTGAGGAAGAAAGTAAGCACGCTATTCGTGTGCTTCGTATGGATTCCGGTGATCGTTTACATCTTATAGATGGTCGCGGAGGTTTGTACGAAGCTCAAATTATTGACCCACATCCTAAACGCACAGTTCTTGCTATTTTAAATGTGGAGGACGACTTTCAACATCCTCGCTACCATTTACATATTGCGGTGGGGCCAACAAAGAATATCGATCGCATCGAATGGTTTTTAGAGAAGGCAACGGAGGTAGGGATTCAGGAAATCACGCCCCTTATTTGCGAGCATTCTGAGCGAAAAGAGGTTAAATTAGATCGCTTAAACAAGGTGGTTGTTGCAGCGATGAAACAATCCTTGAAAGCTTATCTACCCAAACTTAATGCTGCTGTTTCGTTTAAACAGTTTTTGAAAAATATTCCAACTGAAGGCGTACAAAAAGCAATTGCACATTGTGTGGATGCGGAAAAGAAGTATTTAAACCAAATTTTTGAGCCAGCCAAACATTATATTATCCTTATCGGTCCAGAAGGTGATTTTTCGGACGAGGAAATAAAGCTGGCGATACAGATGGGTTTTCATCCAATCTCGCTAGGAGAGTCGCGTTTGAGGACCGAAACCGCTGCTTTAGCGGCCTGTATGGAAGTTTCCTTACTGAATAGACAGTAAAAATAATAGGGGATCCTGATCCATTAAATGGACTTTGATAGCTTTGTAAAATCCATTTTTTAGTTGTGTAGTAGTAAGCGTTAGTTTACTTTATCGGTTCAGCATCTACAATCTGAATTTCAGCATTTCCTTTCAGCGGATCCTTGGTAAAGATCATCTTTCCTTTTAATTTAATCGGATCTTCTGAGAACTTAATTGCACTACCCTTTAGGGTTACTTCGACCATAGGGGGGATACCATTAGAGCCACAGAATTGACATTGCATAACTGGCAATACCGACATCATAAAGTTTTTATGATTACGGCCACTATGAAGCGGAACCATGTAACCGGGCAGTTCTACTATTTTATTTTCAAGTGCTTTAAGTTCCTTCGGATAGAAAGGAGTATACACTTTCTTTGCACCGTTGTACGTGACCTTGTAGGCCATTTTATCAATCGCTTCCCACGTTTTGTTCATCATGGGCGTATGGTCGGGAATATCCGGATTGCTGCCAATCTGTGCCTGTAACTGTATGATGCCGAAGAATATGAAGAAGAATGCAGTGATAAGTTTTTTCATCTGTTTAATTTTTTCTTGTTGGGATGAAGCTATCCGATTTGTGTTGTTTGACGAATACATCTGATAGCTTCATCGCGGTTAATATTACATATATCGTATTGCTATTTTTTTATTGCAACTATAGGATTTACCAGCTCTGTGCCCCTATTTTTCACTTTAGTTCAGTTGCCAATTATTCTATTTGTTTGACAAAGTACCGGCAATACTTGTCCGATACGCTTTCACAGCAGGAATTAACGCTGCGAGCACACCAATTAGACAAGCGACAGTCAAAAATACCAATTCTTTTGGATGTAGCCTAAAAGCTTCGATAAAGTCGGCACTCTGGCTCGTTTGGTTGCTGATATAGTATAAGGCCAAATGTGCCAATAAAAGTCCCACCAATCCACCAATGATTGTTATTGTCAGGCCTTCTAATAAAACAATGTTGAATAACTTTCCTTTAGAGGCTCCAAGTGTACGCATAATGGCTAGATCATATTTACGTTGTTTCAACGCATTGTAGAGATTAATAAATACACTCAGGCCCGCAATGAGCATGATCACATACGCTAGGATAGCTAGAGAATCCATTCCTACTCCTAACAGTGAAAACAAGCGAGTACTTTCCATCGCTGGAGAAGCAGCTTGCATATCCGTTTGTTGGTCGATCATTTTAGGTAATATACCGATAGCTGCGGGGGATTGATATTTAATCAAAATAGCAGTTATTTCCAGTCCATTTTGCTTCACCATATCCGCGCCAATAGATTTTACAAATATACCTTCCTCTTCGTGTTGGTCTTGCTCATCGTGATCGTGGTCGTGATGATCTTTTCCGCTGGTTCCTAAAGCTGCGTTAGAGTTTTCTTCTAAATCTTCACCATGATGGTGGAGATGGGCTTTGACGGTTTCCTCCCTGTCTTCTTCGCGTTCACGGAGTTCTTTTTGTACTGCAGTTTCTTCGTGATCATGTGCGTGTGCGATTCCATGGACATCCCAGACACTTTCTAAGTTGGTTAATATCAGGTTATCAGTAACATTGTTATTGTGCTTTAAAATGCCGACAATAGTAAAAGGATGTTCATCATGATGATGGCCATCTTTGCTCAAGCCGTGTGAACTATGTATTTGATCACCGATTTTCAGTTGCTGTTTTTTTGCAACCTGGTCACCAATGACTACTTCAAAATTATTTTGCCAAATGCGGCCTTCACGAATAGAAGTCTCATAGATGGACAGGAAAGAGGAATCGGTTCCAACGATGCGATGCCCTTTGAAGTTATCACCTAGCGATAAGGGAACTGCTAGCTGCACAAGCGGATTTTGGCGTAATGGGTCCAGTTCGTCCAATGGAATGTTACCTGTTGGATTGTCGATGTGATAAACACTCGATAAGATCAATTGCAGCGGACTCCCTTTAGCACCAACGACTAAATCAATATTTTTGCTGTTATTGTCAAGCTGCTTTTCAAAAGATTCTCCAGTAATTGAAAGCACGGCAAGGATTGAAATTCCAAATGCCGTTAGCAAGATGCTTAGAAAGACCGAGCCAAACTGTCTACTTAAATTTTTCCAAACCAATTGTATCGTGTTCATAGCAAATTTTAATATCTAAAGGGTGACGCGTAAATAAAGTAAAAAATTATTTTAAAAGGTACATTTTGGAGAATTGATCTTTTATTCTCTTGTCATGGGTAGTTATCAGTAGGGTCGATCCAGCAGTTTCAGCTATCGATAATAGGAGTTCTAATACCCTATGGGTATTGTTGTCGTCCAATGCAGCTGTCGGTTCATCTGCAATCAATAGGGCTGGCTTATTGATAATGCTGCGCGCTATAGCGGCACGTTGCAGCTGTCCACGACTCAATTCGTTTGGGTAGGCATTACTTTTTTGATCTAATTGCAGCTGTTTTAGGATGAGTTCAATAGCGCTTATATCTACTTTTTTTCCGGCTAAAGACTGCGCCAATTTGATATTTTCAATTAACGTTAAATTTTTTAGAAGGTGGGCCTCTTGAAATATGAAACCAATATATTGAGACCTGAACTGATCCAGTTTGCTGTTGGATAACAACGATAAATTTTGACTATATATGTTGACCTGACCTGTTTCTGGTCGTGACAAACCACCTAATATATTTAATAGTGTTGTTTTTCCAGAACCTGAATCGCCTAACAATAGTGTATGTTGACCTTTTTCGATGTAAATATCTGGAAATTCAATTGGTGCTGAATTTGGATACTGGAATGATAACTGTGTAGTCGATACGATTGGAGTGTTCATGGGAATCAGATATTGAAATATATTCAAACTTAGATAAATTGCTTTTTATATGCAATATAATTGCAATTATATTGCATATAAAAAGCAATTCGTATTAGCGGGCTTAGTATTTTCGATGGAAAGGCTACTGATCTATTGGTTATCCTATTGTATCATCGATCTTTAGGTGAACTCGCTAGGGGCTGTACAACGATGCCAAGGATAAAAAGAACCAATTGTGTTAATAAATGTAGTGCTTAATAATTTACTTACACTTCATTAATATCATTTCCTTATAACAGGCTCAAATATGACGCTAATTCGCTATAAAAGCTCTTTTTTACTGAAAATCGAAAAATAACAACGATAGGTAACATTAAATTAACAGCGGATTGATGTAATGGTAATTTGTTGTTAATGTTAACCTAATATTCTGCTAATAGATTTGCAGAAACAAAAAACAAATAAATTGGAACCACAATTACAACTTAAAAGAATCGCTGCTGTCGTAACGCTAGCAGTAGCTGCGTCAACAACAGTTTATGCACAGGGCAGTGGAAAGGTGGCGGGTAAAGTAACAAATGTCAAAACAGGTGAAACAATTACAGGGGTGACAGTTAAGGTGCTCGGGACGGCGAGAGTGGGAAGTTCGGATGTGACTGGTAATTATAATATTCCCGCAGTACCTGCGGGTAAGTATACATTAGAATTTAGCTATGTAGGATTTGCTACTAAGCAAATTACAGATGTAGAGATAAAAGATAAAGATGTTACGACACTAGATGTAGTACTTGATAATACTGGGGGAACAGTATTGGATCAGGTTGTAGTAACAGGAACTTTTAAAAGAGAGTCGATCAATGCTTTGTACTCGCAACAAAAGAATAGTGCTAGAATTTCCAGTGGTATTTCGACTGAACAAATTAAGAGAAGCCCAGATAGAAATACTTCTGAGGCCATTAAGCGCGTAAGTGGTGCTAGTATTCAAGATAATAAATATGTTATTGTAAGAGGGTTGAGCGATCGCTATAATTCAGCTATGTTGAATAATGCGATTTTACCTAATACCGAAGTAGATAAACGTGCATTTTCATTTGATATTATTCCTTCGAATTTAATTGAATCGATCATTATCAACAAAACTGCAACACCAGATATTCCTGCTGATTTCTCTGGGGGTGTGGTTCAGGTGAATACGAAAGATTTTCCGGAGAAAAATTTCCTTGATGCATCAATTGGAACATCTTATAACACGCAATCTACATTTAAAAATTTCACTTCAGCAAAAAGAGCTGGAGGCGAAGTTTTTGGTTTTGCGAGCAGTGATCGTGAAATTCCTAAGAGTTTCCCTTCAACAAAAGATTTTCAAGCTTTACAAAATAATTCAAATGAAATTTTTGAGTATTCTAAATTATTTAAAAACAATTGGGGATATGATACGAAGAAATCAACACTCACTCCGAATTTTCAGTTAAACTACGGTTCTACTAAAAATTTCAAAGATGATTCTAAATTCGGAACTATTCTTTCCTTGACTTATCGCTATGACCAACGAAAAAGAGAAGCCGATCAAAAAGCGTATGTTGGGCAATCATTGCCGGAAGTATTCCATGATGATCAATATAGTTACAATACAAATTTAGGTGCTCTTGCAAATTTCTCATATTCTTGGAAATCAAATAAGATTTCATTTAAAAATTTATACAATAGGATCTTAGAGAATCAATTTACATTCCGAGAAGGGAAAGATGATTCTGGTAGTGAATTTTATCGTACAGGGGATTATTTATTGCAACGTTCTATTTTAACCAATCAGTTGTCTGGTGAGCATGTTCTTTTAGAGAAGAGTAAATTGAAATTAGATTGGTCATTGAATTACGGACGTACAGATAGAGATGAACCTGGTTACAAACGTATGGAATATTCTAAAGATGGTATTGCATCGATTTCAGCTACAAGTTCCTCCACAGCGGACAGGGCTGGTAATTTCAACTCTACAATGACTGAGAATTCTTACGGAGGAGCTTTAAATTTGACCTTGCCAATACGTTTGTTCTCGGAAAATGACAAATTGAAAGCAGGCTATTTCAACCAGTTACGTGACAGAAATTTTAATGCCAGGGTGATTGGATTTATTCGAAATGGAAACTTCGACGCGAGCTTACTAAAACTTCCACAAGATAAAATTTTTGATCAAGCTAATATTCGTCCAAATGGATTTATACTGAATGAAATAACTAATGGCGGTGATCATTATGATGCGAAAGCATTTTTGAATGCTGGTTATTTGATGTATGATGGAATTGTAATGGAGAAATTAAGGGTAATAGCAGGCGCTCGTCTTGAATCATATAATCTAAAGTTGAATAGTGAAGACAATGGTAATCCAGTAGGTGTTGATACAACGACAATCTCTTTATTACCATCACTGAATTTGATCTATAATTGGGATAGCAAACAGAGTTTTCGTTTTGCGGCGTCACAGACAGTAGGTAGACAAGAGTTTAGAGAGATGGCTCCCTTTCCATTTTATGACTTTAATAAGAATATGAATGTTAGAGGAAATCCTAATCTGAAACAATCGAAGACGTCAAATTTTGATTTGGGGTATGCATATTATCCGACTGCTGGAGAAGTACTATCGATAGGGGCATTTTATAAGTATTTTGAAAACCCGATCGAGCAAGCACTACAGTTAGGTAATTCAGGCCGTTCATTCAATTATACCAATTCAAAATCTGCAGATGTATTTGGTGTGGAAGCTGAGATACGTAAGAATCTGAAATTTATTGATGAGCGATTGGATAATTTTGTTATCAACGCTAACGGGTCATATATATATTCGAAAGTTATCGTTCCAACTACTGTAAACTCGACCGGTAAACGAAAATTACAAGGACAATCGCCCTATTTAATCAATGCTGGACTGTCATATACGACCAAAAATCCAAATACTACAGCGATTACACTATTATATAATAGAGTAGGACCAAGAATATGGGCAATTGGTAATGCGGAAGATCCAGATATTTACGAATATTCTAGGAATATTCTTGATTTGCAGCTGGCGCAAAAATTTGCGAACTCTAGGGCCGAAGTAAAATTAAACTACAGTGATATTTTAAACAATAAAGCCTATTTCTATCAAAAGCCAAAAGGATCAGATCCGAACGCAGCATTCAATAAAAACACAGATAATATCAATAGAGCGGAGCAATATGGATCAACTGTTTCTCTTACTCTTTCTTATAAATTTTGGTAGTATATTGTTAATTCATAAATCCTTAACATAGTATTAATTGTATCGTTAAATTAAATTATTCTTTTTGTATAAATAAAACATGAAAATGAAAACGAATTTAAACTTAAATCTTTTAGCTGTTTTAGCAGCAGGATTGACTGCATTTGCAAGCTGTAGCAAGAGTGATCCTGCAGTAATAGATCCTCCTGTTAAACCTGGTGATTCAAATGAATCACTTGCAGATTCATTCTTTGAGAAGGTAGCCTACAAAGGAGCGTTCGGTACTACTGACTGGACATCTGGATGGGTTAATTATGAGCCAAACAAAACGGCATATTCTACTGCTACAGAAGAGCTTTCAGGTGAAATAGCTACGGACAGAACTTTAGACGCTTCAAAAACATATTTGTTGAAAGGTTTTGTATATATTAAAAGTGGTGTTACATTAACAATTCCTGCAGGAACAGTTATTAGAGGCGATAAAAATACCAAAGCAACGCTGGTTGTCACTATGGGTGGTAAAATAAATGCTGAAGGAACTGCAGCAAAGCCAATTGTATTTACTTCAAATCAACCGGCTGGTACTAGAGCTCCCGGCGATTGGGGTGGGATAATTATCTTAGGTAAAGCTCCTAACAATATCCCTGGCGGCACGGGGCTGATCGAAGGTGGCTTGACAGCTCCATACGGAAACCACGGTGGGACTGCTGCGGACGATAACTCAGGTGTTCTTAAATATGTACGTGTAGAATTTCCTGGTATCGCTTATACGACCAATAATGAAATTAACGGAGTTACGTTTGGTTCAGTTGGTTCTAAGACAACCGTTGAATATGTTCAAGTGGCCTATTCTGGTGATGATTCTTTTGAGTGGTTTGGCGGTACAGTAAATGCTAAGCACCTTGTTTCTACAGCAAATATCGATGATATCTTTGATTTCGATAATGGTTACTCAGGAAAACTTCAATTCTTAGTAGGTCTTAGAGATCCGAAATTAGCGGATCAAGCGGGGCAATCAAATGGAATTGAATCCGATAATTCAGAGAAAGTTTTTGATTCTTCTCCAAGAACGCGTCCCGTAATCTCAAATATGACTTTGATAGGTCCAGGAAATACAGAGGTTGATGCAAAGCATGAGTACGCGAATTTGTGGAGAAGAGGAAGTAAGATGATCCTTGCTAACTCAATCTTTATCAACATGCGTTATGGAATTGATATACGTGATAAAGAAACTGGTGACGCATTGACAGATAAAACATCTTTGATCAAAAATAATATTTACCAATCATTTACGGCAGAAAGGGCTGTGATAGCCGATGGTTCAATACCTTCATTTGCTACCGTTGATTTATTAAAAACGTATTTGACAACAAATAACAATACATTCTTGGATGATGCGGCTGCTAAAAATCTTTTGGTTAACCCATATAGTTTAACAGCGCCAAACTTCATCCTGAAATCAGCATCAGTAGCTGCTACTGGAGCTTCTTTCTAAAAAAAAAGTTATTGTATAGTGAAATAGATAGAAAAATCCTGCCTTGAGCAGGATTTTTTTGTAGCATATGTATGAACTAATTCGTTGTAAAGAGAAATAAAATAAATCTTAAAATATGAAAAATGCGATCTACTTGGTTTTAATGGGTATTTTACTCCTTTTGGGCTGTAAGAAATCTGATAATACAACTGATTCAGAAACTACAGGGCTGAAAGTCGAAATAAAAGGAATTTCTGGCTGGGGTGAGTTTGTAAATATCAGTGTAGATCAAAATAAGACAGCGGTAAAGTATCCTGCAGAGACTAATGGAAGTCCTCAAACGGCAAGGGATAAAAGCTATAGAACCAGTGAAAAAACTTTTAGAAAGCTGTCGTCATATGTCGAAACTTACAACTTATTGGATGCTAAAATCCAAGAGTGTGCACGTTGTGTAGACGGGATGGATTATGTAATCACAGTAAGATCTGGAAGCGTGGAAAACACCGTAACAATAGCCGTAAACCGTACGGATGGTAAATATGCTGATGTGCTTGATTTTATAAGTAAGCTATAGAAAGCGCAAAAGCGCTGTCGTGAATCATTTATTGTTCAGCAAAATATTGATTTTAGCTAAATCATATACTATATAGCCAATATCGAAATGCGATTTACAAAGTAATATTATCTGGGCTCATAATGATAAACAATCTGATAAGACTGATTTTTAAGCTCCTCAGATAGTTGACCTATATCTAGTGTTTGCGCTTGTGGTGTAGGCTCACAGACCGAATAATATTTTCCATTGTACAAAATAGCGTTACCAATAGGATGTTCAAATTGAACGGCCATTGTCACATGTGTGGGATATAACAGGGTAATCATGGGTAGATTGTAAATTTCCTTTACCAGATAAAAAAATAAGGCTACCCGATCATCACAGTCACTGTATTTATTTAATAGGGTTTGTTCAGCCGAAAGACGTTTTTCAGCTCCAAAATTCTCTTCATCATTTTCATATAAAAAGGCATACCGGGTAAACCGCATTAAATAATCTACTCCTTCCTGTTGGCTCTTTCCACTTAAATTGTCCTTAAGCGCCGGAATAAGCGATTGATAGGTTTCTTTGCTTAGCGGAATATTGAAATAAGTTTCAAAATCCACACCAGGATAGTTTTTAAAAAGGTCACTGATATCGTCATTCAACTTGATGTTAAAATGGTAGGCTTTATGGCCATAATTGAACGCGATCTGCTTTTCCTTATAGTTTGCAGGTGCAAAATCAGGCAATTTTGTGATTTTATAACTGAAATCTTCGATAGCTTCCGGAATCTTTATGTTGACTGGAATGTAGGTGTCAGCTCGTTGAAACAATTTTCCGTAGTCATGGAAATTTAAACAGGTATATTTCTTGCCGTCAATTTCAAAAAATGGAATATCAGAAATATCTTCTTTGTTCTGAATGAAAAATATGATTTGATTATTACCAACAGCCAAGCGGGCGTCATAACCAGATTTACACATTAAAAACCATTTGTACAACGTGTAGCGTGTATAATTTTCAGCTTTCGGAGCAATCTGTTGTGCTGTACGGCGAATCAACTGATAATATACCCAATCATTCAAATGATGTTCATCTTTGTATTCGAGCAAACTGTTTACAAGTTGTATATAATCTGTCTGATCCGCTGTTTGATAGAATTTTTGTACATGCGCTATCGTCAAGCTGTCTTTGAATGGAATGTTAAAGGAAGTCGGAACATCGATGGATACCTTTCCGTCATAAAAATCGAAATCATGATGTTGCGCCCACAGCTGTTGTGAAGCGCAGGTCAACCATACGATGATGGTGAATAACACCCGATATATTTTTCTTGATCTCAATTCTTAACAATTTGATAACATTAGTGTAATATAAATTTAACAAATTGTAATTGCTTTTCGAAAAAATTGTAGAAAATATTTTTAGCCTACCGCAAATTGATAGTATATGTAAACTTATTCCAGTGTAAGACATAATCGTTTGCCAGTGCATGCTAGGGAGACTTTGTTCGCTAGCTTTTCGGTACTGATTCGTACCATCTTCGGAGTTCCCCCACTGCCTGCCCACTGATTCTCCACCTCGGGCCCACATAAACAGTGGGGAAAGAGTGGGGGATCAGTGGAGCGAGAGTGGACGCACGGCGAACAAAGGGCGAACAAAGGGCGAAGGAATTGCGAAGAAGCTATAGTTTAAAGACTCAGCTTTTCGATAAATTACGCGATTAGTAGGTGACTTTAGGTTTATTATTTTCACAAATTACACCCTTAGCTGGTTTGTCATTTGTCGTACTGCAATTTAAGCTTTTATCCAGCGTTCTTTTGGCATTGTCCAAATGGTTATATTGTTCTGCCATATTCCCAAACTCAGCAAAGTTCTCTTTGTCTGTATACAATATGGAAATAAACTCGCAGTCTTTACGAAAGGGGGCAATGTGCCATTTACTGGGGTCGTTGCAGGGAATGTCATCAAAAAAGGTCTGTAGCTTGGGGAGCAGATCTGCCAGTCGTTGGTTGATCTCTGATAGTTCCAAATCTCTAGCTGAGGCGACTTTCAGTTTGCCGGCAATGCAACGTATTCCAAAATGAGGAGGAAGATAGTTGGGCGAAACACTGGTGTCGTAAACAATAGGTCCTTTATATACTTTCTGTGCCCTTTCTCTGAGCGCTGCAGCTTCGGTAATTAATGTATTATAGGCTTGTTCAAAGCTCGGGTGTACGGGTACATAGGTGTAATAAAGCGTGTCAACCCGGCATTCCTTTAAATCACTGCAGGAAATATTTTCGGTTAGTTTAACCGCTTGTTGGATTTTAGCTGCTGCCAGACTTGTGAGTTCGTCGTAGCTGTCTTCTTTTTTACAGCCTACAAAGAGAAGTGTACTACATAAAAAAGCGTAGAATAGGTGTTTTAAGTGCTTCATAAATTGGTTTTTTTAAGCTTAACGAAAGCTTTCAGCTATCCGCTACAGTTGCAAATCAATGTGACGTGGAAAAATAGTATTAAAATTCGTATCTTCGTGCAATGGATAATTTTATTGTTTCTGCACGTAAATACCGCCCGATTACCTTTGATTCGGTTGTAGGTCAGCAACACATTACGGGTACCTTAAAGAATGCGATACACAACAACCAGTTGGCGCAGGCATTTTTGTTTTGTGGTCCTCGTGGTGTGGGTAAAACTACCTGTGCACGCATTTTAGCTAAAACAATAAATTGTGAAAATATCTTAGAGGGTACTGAGCCATGTGGCGAATGCGACAGCTGTAAATCTTTCCAAAACGGTAATTCATTTAGTATTCATGAACTGGATGCAGCATCGAATAACTCGGTCGATGATATCCGTAATCTTATTGAGCAAGTACGGATACCTCCACAGGCAGGAAAATATAAAATCTATATCATAGACGAGGTACATATGTTGTCTCAGGCGGCTTTCAATGCATTTTTGAAGACCCTCGAGGAACCGCCTTCTTATGCAATCTTTATTCTTGCAACGACAGAGAAACATAAGATTTTACCGACGATACTTTCGCGTTGTCAGATTTTCGATTTTAACCGCATCAAAGTGGAAGATATGGCTAATCATTTGGCTAGTATCGCAGATCGGGAAAGTATCGCTTATGATCAGGATGGATTGCATATCATTGCACAAAAGGCAGACGGTGGGCTTCGAGATGCGCTGTCGATGTTTGATCAGATCGTCAGCTTCTCCAATAAAAATGTCACCTACCAAGCTGTCATTGATAATCTAAATATTTTAGATTACGACTATTATTTCAAGTTAACAGATGCTATTTTAACCGAAGACGCAGCACAATCCTTACTGCTTTTCAATGAAATTTTGAACCACGGATTTGATGGTAGTCATTTCGTTGCAGGTCTGTCATCGCATTTCAGAAACTTGCTCGTTGCCAAAGAACCGTCAACTTTAAAATTGCTAGAAGTTAGTGATAGTATTCGTCAAAAATATCTGCAGCAAGCTCAAAAGGCTTCTCCGGGATTTTTGTTATCAGCATTGAATATTTCCAATCAATGTGAAATTAACTATAAGACGAGTAAAAATCAACGTTTGCAGGTCGAACTTTCACTTCTCAAGACCTGCCATATAGCACATGCGATCAAATTGAGCCAGCTTGGATCCGTCCAGATGTCTTCGGCCAGCGAGGAAGTAAAAAAAAAACTTCCTGAGCCAATAGCAGCACAGCCAAAACAAGGGGCTTCGGCTGTCGTTACACCTCCGATAATTTCATCAAGCAATGTTCCTGTTATTGAAAAACAGGTTGCGCCGCCACCTCCACAAGCTACCCCTGTAAATTATCAGGCTTCGGACGCAAAGGCCGAACCGAAAAAGGATCCTGTTTCGAATGTTCCTCCAAAAGTGAAAAAAGGAGGGTGGGGGGCTTCCGCTTCGGCAATTATTCCTTCTTTGCCCGACTTGAATACCATATACGATAACAATGCGGTTGCCAAAGAAGGGGACGAACCAGAATTGATACGTGGAAGCGAACAACGTGAGGTTTCATTCGGTCAATTTATTGCGGTTTGGAACAGTTATGCTGAACAGCTTAAAGCAGAAAACAAGATTAACCTATACACCATGATGACGGCCATGCAGCCCCGATTAAATGGTGTATTGATTGAAATTGATGTTGAAAATGGAGTTCAGATGGATGTATTGCAAAGTGCAAAGGTCGATGTACTGAATTATTTGCGTGTGAAGCTCCAGAATTTTTCGTTGGATCTAAAGGGGGTGATGATGGAGCATACTATTTCGCGCAAACCCTATACCTCACAGGAGAAGTATCAAGCCATGGTCAATAAAAACCCACTATTAGATACGTTGCGGAAGGAGTTCAACTTGGGGCTAAGCTAATTCGGAGACTTTAATTGTTTTTTATTTTTGTACATTTGCAATCTCTTCTATGAAGAGCAGAATATTTAGTTTTTATTATGCAAGGAAATTTTCAGAGACGTGATCGCGACCACGGCGAAAGACGTGAGGTGAATCAGATGGTATTTGGTATTCGTGCTGTTATGGAAGCAATCGATAGCGGTAAAGAGATTGAGTCATTGTTTATACAACGTGGTTTGAGTGGTAGTTTGATTCTAGAATTGAAAGCCTTGCTAAAAGAGCATAATATCGCTTTTCAACAGGTGCCGATCGAGAAGTTAAACCGGATAACACGCAAAAACCATCAAGGTGTAATCGCTGTCATTTCGCCAATCACCTATCACGATATTGAAGATCTTCTACCACAGATTTATGAAAAGGGTGAAACACCTTTACTTTTGATGTTGGATGGAGTAACAGACGTGCGTAATTTAGGCGCTATCGCGCGGACAGCTGAATGTTCGGGTGTTCATGCGATCATTGTTCCCAAAAAAGGCTCTGCTGAAGTTAATCCTGACGCGATAAAAACATCCGCGGGCGCACTTTATAAAATTCCTGTTTGCCGCCACGACAGCCTTTCAAAAGTAGGTAAATTTTTGATTGATTCTGGTGTACAGTTAGTCGCTAGTACAGAGAAAACGACGACGAGTATATACGATGTCGATTATACGTCGCCAACCTGTGTGATTATGGGGGCGGAGGATATCGGTGTATCCAATGACCTAATCCGTATTGCGGACAACCTTGCAAAGATTCCAATGTATGGTGAAATCAGTTCATTAAATGTATCAGTTTCTGCGGCAGTTGTGATCTACGAAGCAATTCGCCAACGGATTGCTAAAAAGTAACACCATACTTTATTGATAATAAAAAATCCTTTGTATTTTAACAAAGGATTTTTTTGTAAGCTAGATTTGATAAATTTGCTCGATCTCTCGTTCGTATTTTTGTAGGATAACTTTTCTTTTCATCTTTAAAGTAGGGGTCAATTCACCGGTCTCAATCGTCATTTCATTAGGGATGATGGCAAATTTTTTGATTTGTTCCCAGTTTCCAAAATTTTTATTGATACGGTTTAGTTCCGACTCGATTTTCTGCTTCAGTTCAGGGCTGTTTAGAAAATCTCGTCTAGAAAGATCTGCCAGGGAGGGAAATGCTGTTTTCGACCATTCTAAGAGATTTGTATAGTTGGAAAAAATCAAAGCTGCAGGAAACTTACGCCCTTCTCCAAGTACCATGGCCTGTTCGATAAATGGAGATTCTACCAGCTTCGATTCAATCTGCTGAGGAACAATATATTTTCCTCCAGAGGTCTTGAACATCTCTTTCTTTCGATCGATAATTTTAAGGAATTTGCCATCTACCCATTCGCCAATGTCTCCTGTGTACAACCAACCATCTTTAATTGCTTCTGCTGTAGCCTCCGGATTTTTATAATAACCGATCATATTATTTTCTCCTTTCGTCAATATTTCACCATCGGGCGCAAGCTTAATTTCGATATGAATTAATGGCAAGCCAACTGTTCCAATTTTCATACCTCTTCTATAACAGTTTACGGCGATACATGGTCCGGCTTCAGTAAGACCATAGCCTTCATAGATCGGAATTCCTGCAGCCATGTATAGACGGATTAACCTTTGCTGTAGTGCAGCGCTTCCAGAAGCAATTCCCTTGATATCATCACCGAAGGCCCTGCGCCATTTTGAAAAAACTAATTTACGGGCAATTTTCAACTGAAGATCATACCACCATGAGCGTCCCTCGAGTTTGTATTTTTCGCCGAGGTTTATAGACCAGAAGAATAGTTTCCGCTTAATCCCGGTTAGCTGTTCTCCCGTTGCCATAATCTTTTCATAAACTTTCTCCAAAACCCGAGGAACAGCAGAGAAAATATGTGGCTTTACAGATTTAAAGTCTTCACCTATTGTATCCATGGATTGAGCAAAGAAGATTGTCAAGCCTTTGTACATATACACATATTGGAACACGCGCTCATAGGCATGGCAAACTGGAAGAAAGGAGAGTGCCCGGTCGCCACGTTGAACAGGAAAGGAATATTCGCTACTATAAGTATCTGCCAATAAATTTTTATGAGACAACATAACGCCTTTTGGGTTTCCTGTTGTTCCAGAGGTATAAATGATGGACGCCAAAGCATCGGGTTTTATATGATTACGTAGCTGGTTTAGCGTTTCATCTGTAATAATCTCCCCACTTGCAACGAAATCCTTCCAATGGTTGAGATCATCTTCTTTTTCGAAGCTGTAGATCGCATTTAATTGAGGACAATCATCTTTTATCGTTAATATCTTTGTATAGAGTTCTTTTGAACTGACAATGCAGGTTTTAATTTCGGCATGATTGAAAATATAGGTATAATCCAACGTCGAAATATTGGGGTAAATCGCGACAACAACAGCGCCAATTTGTTGGGTAGCAAAGTCAAGTATATTCCATTCGACACGGTTTTCACTAATCAAGGCCACCTTTTCTCCAGGTTGCACCCCTAGTGCGATCAGACCTTTCGATGTCTGGTTAACTTGCTCAATAAATTCAGTATTGCTCAGTTTTACCCATTTGTTATCTTTTTTAAATGAAAACATAGGAAAGTCTGGTGCAATATCATATTGAAGATATGCTAAATCAAATAATCTCGTTGCTGTTGGCATAGTGAAAATCCAGTTCTTATAATACAGCTAATTTACGTTTTTTTATAGAGACCGCCGTATTCAATTCATGGATTAATGCGTATGTAAGAGGAGATGGTGGTATACAGAAAAAGACTCTGGTATATCAAGCTATGAGCTTTTATACCAGAGTCTTTAAACTCTATTTTAAATACTGTTTACTTAGTATTTACTTTTTGATTCTTTACGTTTTCCAGAGAAATCACGGAAGCCACCGCCATTGTTACTGCTACGCTCACGTCTCTCGCCGCTGAATCCGCCTTCACGTCTTCCACCGCGATCACCGCCACGATATCCACCTTCACGTCTTCCGCCACGTTCACCACCACGGCTTCTTCCGCCACGGTCGCTACGGCCTTCACTTTTTCCTTCACCAGATACTTCGATGCGTACTTGACGACCGTTGTAATCTACGCTCTGGAATCCTTGGAATACTTTCTCAACCTCAGCATCTTGAACTTCAAAGAATGTAAATACACCCTTTAAATCAATTTTACCAATAGATTTTCCTGAAATGTTCGCATTGTTACAGATAAAGCCCAACATGTCTCCACGAGAGAATTCATCTACTGAGCCTAAGTTCATAAATAAACGCGTGTAACCTTTTGAACCTTCACGAGAACGACCATCACGTCTATCACCGCGGTCTTCACGAGAACCGTCACGCGCTTCGATATTTAAATCTGGAGCGTTTTTGTAATAATCCAAGAAACGGTTGAACTCAAGAGAAGCAAATCTTTTGATGATATCTTCTTTGGAAAGAGATTCCAAATTTTCCATAATTGCTGGCAAGAATGGGCTGATTTGTTCATCGTTCACTTCAACATTTTCAATCTTTTTAACGATCGAAAATAATTGTTTTTCGCAAACTTCAGCACCTTGAGGGACTTGCTTTTTCTCAAAAGGCTTACCAATGATCTTTTCAAGATGACGGATTTTACTCAATTCTTTCACATTAACTAACGAAAGAGAAATACCAGTTTTACCTGCACGGGCGGTACGGCCAGAGCGGTGTGTATAGTTTTCTGTTTCATCCGGTAACGAGAAGTTGATTACGTGCGTTACGTCACTAACATCAATACCACGGGCAGCTACATCTGTTGCAATCAAGAGTTGTAAGCTACGGTCACGGTAACGTTTCATTACCTTGTCACGTTGTTGTTGAGATAAGTCACCATGCAGCGAGTCTGCATTGTAACCATCTTTAATCAACGCTTCAGCAATGTCTTGCGTCTCGATTTTTGTACGACAAAATACGATACCAAAGATATCAGGATTTGAATCTACAATACGTTTGAACGCCGCATATTTATCTTTTGCTTTGATCAAATAGTAATGGTGTTCAATGTTGGCATTACCCGTATTTTTTGTACCTACAGTAAGCTCAACAGGATCGGTCATATAATTCTTTGCAATACGACGCACTTCAGAAGGCATCGTTGCCGAAAATAACCAAGTTTTTTTCTCGTCAGGGGTTTCTGACAAAATGTTGTTGATGTCTTCTTTGAAGCCCATATTGAGCATCTCGTCCGCTTCATCTAATACAACATACTTTACATTTGAGAAATCAATCGCATTTCTGCCAATGATATCCAACATACGACCTGGGGTCGCTACTACAATTTGCACTCCACGTCTAATTTGACGTAGCTGGTCTGAGATATTTGCACCTCCATATACAGCAACAACATGTACGTTGTTAACGTATTTAGCAAATTTTTCTAAATCTTTTGAGATTTGTAAACATAATTCCCGAGTAGGGCAAAGGATTAATGCCTGTGGGTGTTTTTGAGAAAAGTCTAATTGCTCTAATAATGGAAGACCAAATGCCGCGGTCTTTCCTGTGCCAGTTTGGGCTAATCCGACAAAATCGTCGTTACCAGTCAATAAAACAGGAATGGCTTTTTCCTGAATTTCAGAAGGTTTTTCGAAACCTAATTCTGAGATGGCATTAACAACTTCCTCACGGATTCCCAGTTCTAAAAATGGGTTCATGAAATATTATATACAATAGGCACTATTGCCTAAGGCGTTGCAAAGATAAGAATAAAATCGGAATAAACAAATAATTTAAATAATTGATTTTTAATGAGATTGAAAAATCTCAAATCAACGTGTGAAATTTGACCAACGGGATAGAGATAATTAAGGGTTGAAAAGTATTGTTTTCATGGTAAACTATTTTGCTTTTTTTTTGTGCGTTCTTTATTCATTTATTAATAAAAACTTAATATCCCAACCTTATTTTTGATGTTAGTATGGATCAAATACCAATTATATATCAGCAGTGGCTAAGGGCTATTAAAGAACGGGATGATACTACTGCGTACGCTGCGTTATATCAATATTGTTGGAAAGATCTTTACCAGCACGCTGCCCGGCGTATTCGCGATTCCCAGGATGTGGAAGATATTCTTCAAGAACTGTTTGTTCAATTTTGGGAAAAGCGTCATACGATCGATATCCAGATGAACCTTCCTGCTTATCTCAAGGGAATGCTCAAATATAAAATTATAGATTTTTTCAATTCCAATAAAGCAAAAGATAGCCTACTGGATCATTGGAGCAAACATATTTTTGATTATGTACAGCATCATCCCGAAGAACTTGAAACTTACCTCCTACTAGAAAAGATGCTGGAAGATGAATTGGAAATTATGCCGCATAATATGCGGCAGGTACTTTTGCTAAAGTGGGAGCATTTATCAATTCGTGAGATCGCTTTACGCGTGGGACTTTCGGAGCAAACTGTGAAAAATAACCTTACCGAAGCATCCAAAAGACTTAGAAAAGCGATAGTTGATTATCAAAACGTTCAAAATGGTAGTTTTACTCTCTTGCTAATTTTTGTTTTGGACGAAATTTCCAGGTAAATAGCAGTTGTTTGTAAGTGATTGTGGACTAAAAATCGACTTAACAATTCTTTTATAAAACATTAACCATTTATTGAAGTACGTTCTGACATTTTTGAAGACTTGTATATAAACAGCAAGTAAAAAAAGTGAAAAGAAGAATTTTTGAATCCTTAATCTATAAATACCAGCAGAATAAAGCCGATAAGGCCGAAAGGTCCTTGATTGATCACTGGTATGATACGCTCGATCGACAGGAAATCCCTGAAGGAGAGGTTGATGAGGATCGGTTGTGGAATCGAATAGAGCAATGTATTATACAGACTAAGCCTAAGAAATCAGTCATTCGGAAGCTAAGCTATTGGAGCGGAGCAGTTGCCGCTAGCATGCTGTTGTGTTTTGGTGTTTTATTTTGGAAAAAGCAGCAAGATCTGAATTTCTCCCGAAACGAATTGAATTTAAAGCCGGGGTACAGAATTTTTGAAACCGGTGCGTCACAGCGTAAACGGGTGCTTTTAGTTGATGGATCTATTGTTGTGATGAATGCGTATTCCAAAATTAAATTGGATACGGTCTCCTACGACAGGAAGGATCGCGTTGTCGAACTTCTAGCTGGAGAGGCTTATTTTGAGGTCAAGAAAGATTCCACAAAAGCTTTTATTGTGAATGCCCGACAAATACAGACCAAGGTGCTGGGGACCTCTTTTACCGTGAAAAACTATGCGGAACTGGATGATATATCGGTGTCTGTATTTACAGGTAAAGTGCAGGTCATTGCCAATAATAATCCGCTGGGTGTGCTGACCCGTGGCGAACAGATCCGTTATACCAAAAATAACCACAATAGTAATCAGGAGACTTTTGATCTGACGACACGTAATAGCTGGATGGAGGGGAGAGTTTATCTTAAGCAAAGCAGTTTTGCAGAATTGGCACTGGCGGTCAAAAATATCTATGATGTGGATATTAAAACCGACGACCAGCGCATTGCCCAACAACGGTATAGCATGCCTATATCAAAGCAGCTGTCCTGGACGTCAACCCTAGAAAGTATCAAAGCAATTCATTACAACAAATCCAGGAAGGAGGGCAGGATAGTGCATATTTACTAGTTTGGGGATAAAAAAAGAGCTGACGACGGCCATCGTCAACTCTACATGATACACCATTTAGCGATGGTATAAATAACATATACAACAACTTATAGAGATATTATATACGCATACAAAATTATGAAATTTAAGCAATACGTTACGCAAAACGATATTAAGTTTATGATAAGGACATCGTTGGTAGGTTTACTTCTTTCGATCGTGTCTGCCGAAATGCTTTTAGCTTCGGGTGCATACGGCCAGTTACTCAATAAAAAGATTACAGTTTCTTTTAGTGAATCCACTATTCCGGCGGCTTTCGAACGTTTGGAATCCCAAAATATACATATCGCTTTCGATGCAGCGAAATATAATCTGGCAAAGAAAAAGGTAAATGCCAAAATCTTTAAAAGTAATAGTGTCCGCGATGTCATGCGTTATCTGCTCAGGGAGACTGACCTGATGGCTCATGACAACGGTGTCTATATTACATTGATCGAAAAACCAGTACAGCAGAATGGGTATATTTCAGGTAAAGTTATTGATGATCGCGGTCAGCCTTTGGCCAATGCCAGCATCAAACTGATCGGGGCCAATAAATCAACCCAGAGCGGTATCGATGGGAGCTATCTTTTAAATGCTGCACCAGGAACCTACATGTTGGAAGTCAGCTACCTGTCTTACCAGACTCAACGTGTTGAGGGGGTTAAAATACAGGGCGGACAACGGACGGGGTTAAACATTGCCATGAAGACGCAGGTAAATGCGCTAGAAACGGCTATTGTCAGTGTCTCGTTTAAAAAAGCTTCCGTAGCCGGATTGTACGCGGCGCAAAAAAATGCAGCGTCGGTGACGGACGGAATATCCGCCGAACAGATTGCCCGGACACCGGACAATGATATGGGGCAGGTTTTAAAACGTGTTACCGGATTGACCACCGTCAATAACCGGAACGTCATTGTGCGGGGGATGTCCGACCGCTACAATCAGGCCATGTTGGACGGTGTGGTGATTCCGAGTACTTCGCAGAATAGACGTGATTTTTCTTTTGATATTATACCGACGGAGATGGTGAGCTCGGTGGTGGTCAATAAAACGGCAACCCCGGATGTATCCGCTGAATTTTCCGGCGGACAGGTTTCGGTGAATACGATTGATATTCCTGAAGAGAATTTTACAACAATACAAATTGGATCAGGAAGTAATAGTCAAACTTTGGGGAAAGATTTTTACCGACTTGGAGAGCGACATACAAGTGAATATTTCGGTTTCTTTGACAAATCTTCAAAAATGCCCGATGGAATAAGAACCTGGCAATGGAACAGTAGGTCTTTACTATTAGATGCGCCCCCAGGTTATATTTTGACAGACGAGGAATTAAATAATACCCCTTTAAATCCAACTGAATTTGGCGATGCTGTGAAGTACAACGATTTGGACGCTATCGCACAGTCCAAACGCTTTAACAGTGATGCCATGAAGCAATATAAATATAAAGCTTACCCTAATCAGAATATGCGTTTGTCGCTTGGTCGCTTGTATCAGTTAAATAACGGAAATCGATTCGGCTTTGCAGCTTCGGTAAACTTTAGAAACGAGCAGAATATTGTTGCTTTCAATAATACGAGGGGGTCTGCATTAATTGGAGCGCACTATATAGATAGTACTGGTATCGGAGACAATGGTGCCGGCACCTCTTATCGCTTTAACAGTAACGCTGGATTGGTTGCAAATATGGGGTATCAAGCGGATGGATTTAAAGTTTCTTTACGAAATATATATGCACGTACATACGCTAATAATTACAATGAAAGTATTCGAAAAGTATACACTGACCCTGATCCAAAAGCAAATAGGCTGACGTATCAATTACCTGAGGCGATGTCGTTGCAGCAGCATCAGTTGATCGGAGAATATCAGCTGCCCTGGCAGGTAAAAGCGGAGGGAATGTTTACCATCAATAAGATTAAACAGCAAATATTAGATGAACGAAAGCTCTCCTATAGGATAACCACCACGATAGACGATCAACCTTATTTTCAAACACCTAATTTATTGACAACTGCTGGATTTTCTAATAAAGGGGCGGTAACTGATTGGCGAATGTGGACTAGTATAGATGAAACCGATTATAATTGGAGCGCTGCATTTTCTCGGAAATTTCAACGGGGGACAGGAGTATCAACTCTTGTAAAATTAGGTTACCAGGCTTGGACCAAAAAAAGAGCGTTGGATTTGTTTAAATTTTTACCTATGACACGATCGACCTTGGTTGGCAATGTTAGCATACCTGCCCCTCCAATTGAGTCGAGTTATGATAGATTATTTTCAAATGAAAATATCGGAAATGGAGATGGACAGGCATATTATTATGCAGAAGGTCTTGGCGGTAGATATTATAATGGAGAAATGAGTTCCCATGCACTTTTTTTAATGGCTGATCAAAGGCTATGGCAAAAATTGCGATTGGTGTATGGCGTAAGGGCTGAATATTTTGATCTTAATAGTAGACAGGAAGAACTATATAAAAGAAAGTATCAAAAGGGAGATACAAATGGTGCTGAAGCCTATGAACTTGGTGTAAAAGAAAATAACTGGCGGTTTTTACCATCTATTAATGCCACATTCAGTTTAACCAATACATTCAATATTCGAGGAAGTTATGCGCGTACGGTAATTCGTCCGGATTTTAGAGAGGTAGGTATGTTTGCGATGTATGATTTTGAATTAGATGGTTATGTGTCGGGAGAACAAGTGCAGAGTACTGTGATTGATAATCTGGATATGCGTTTTGAATGGTATCCGTCTTCCGGTGAAATAATATCCCTCACGGGCTATTATAAGTATTTAGACAAACCGATAGAGCTAGTACATCGAGGAGACGATAAGCGGAATTATACTTTTGCAAATATGGAATCTGCAAGGAATTTAGGATTAGAATTAGAAATTCGAAAAAACTTTGCCTTTATAGGCGATGAAGAATGGCTAAAAGATCTATTTATATCAGCTAATGGCACGCTTCTGAAATCAAAAGTCAATGTGTTATCCCATTGGGAAACTATTGATGGCGCCACCCCCGATGGACCTAAACGTCGCCAGTCGCGTTATCCGGGTCAAGATAGACCTTTGATGGGACAATCGCCATGGCTGTTAAATCTCGGGGTTGGTTATTGGGGCGATAATTTCGGAATTACGACAAGTTATAACCATAGGGGGTACCGGACAAATATCGGGAATTTTAACCTCTCAGCAGTTGAATATGAATTGGCTCCAAAGCAGTTGGATGCACAATTTTATGCACGTTTTTTAAATAAAAAAATGGAAGTCAAACTTAATTTAGCTAATCTGCTTGATGATTGGACACGCTATTATGAAAACACTGAAGGGTTTACGACTGCCAATGATCCTCAGACAGGTAACTATGTCACCACAAAAGTAAAGGGAGATAATAAATATAATAAAGCGGATGGGGATATAATAACCTACCGTAAAAAGGATGGAAGAAGATTTAATCTTTCAGTTACTTATAATTTTTAAATAAAATACCTGCGCGAGGCAGTTTCATATCACTCCTCAATAATGTACATAAGTTCCGCGTTTGTCCACGCCGCACAACAGGGAAATAAGACAGAAAAATACAGAAAACGGGTGATTGAAAACAACTATGCAACCTTATGAAATGCTATCCCATAGGGAAGCATAGTCTAAAAAATGATCTTGTGATGGCAAAACTAGTGATTATTTAACACAAAATGAAAAAAATCTTAACAGTAGCAAGCGTATGCGCAATCGCATTGGCTTCTTGTAACAAAGACAATGTAGGACCTAATTCAGATTTGAATGCTGGTTTGCCAAACAAACCTCAGGCAACAATCCCAACAGATGCTGCCGGTATTATTACGAAGACTACGCTATCTGCGGATACCGTATGGAAAATTGATGGAGTTGCTTTCGTAAGACCGGGTGCGACATTGACGATTCAAGCGGGGACTTACATTACTTCTGGTTTAACTAAAGCTTACGATGACCAAATCACCGGAATAACACAAAATATCAAAGGTGTTTTGGTTGTGCCTAAAACAGCGAAATTAATCGCTAACGGTACTGCTTCCGCACCAATCGTATTCACTTCTCCAAATGCGGCAGGATCTCGTAACCCTGGTGATTTCGGAGGGGTCGTATTGTTGGGTAGCGCAACGACCAATCAAGCTGCCACAAGGAGAATCGAAGGGATTCCTCAACCTGTGGGTGTAGACGTTACTTATGGTGGTACCAATGCTGCAGATAATTCAGGTTCATTGAAATATGTACGCATTGAATTTGCTGGTTATAACTTAACTGCTGATAACGAGATTAACGGACTAACATTGGGCGGTGTCGGTACTGGGACTACCTTGGAAAATATTCAGGTATCTTGGGGTAAAGATGATGCGTTCGAGTTTTTTGGGGGTACTGTTAATGCGAAATACTTAGTTGCATTATCAAATGACGATGACGATTTTGATTTTGATCATGGCTACACAGGAACAATTCAATATGCGTTGTCATTAAAAGATCCTAATTCGACGAATAGCACCTCTAGTGGTAGCTCGGATTCAAATGGTCTGGAGTCTGATAACGAGGGAACAGCACCATATTCTGCTACTCCTAAAACTCGCCCAGTATTGAAAAACTTTACTTTCTTAGGTATTAAGGATGCGACTGTGGCGAATACAAAACTGAAATTTGGTAACCGTTGGAGAAGAGCGTCAGAATACGATATCCAAAACTCAATTATCGCCGGTTATTCAACAGGTGCTGCATTCGAGGGTGGTGCAACAGATACGTTTACGGGTAACGTTGTACACGCTTATACTGCAGCTTTTAGTGGTGGTACTCCTACAGGAAACCAGACAAATGTTTCAACCGATGCAACAACGTATTTGAAACTGGCGGGTGCTGGAAATATCTTTTATCCTACAACAACTTTATTTAACCCGGCTTCCTTAAGGCCGCTGTCGACTTCGCCAGCATATGGTGACGGCACGACGACTTATAAAGGTGCTTTCCATCCGACAACTGCTCCCTGGACAGCTACTTGGACTCAATTTAATCCAAAAAATTATTAATATTTATTTGTTGAGTGAGCCATTTTTATGGCTCACTTTTTTAAGTTGCTTCTATATGATAAAAAATATATTTCTATATTTTGGCGCCCTTTGGATCGGGTGTATGTTATCCTCCTGTCAAAAAGGCGAGGTGGTTCAAATGCAGGATGAAATCGCACGCATTGCTTTTAGATCCTATAGTTCTGCGTCTGTGGATGTAAAAAGAGTAACGGTAGATGGAAAAGTTGCTAATCCAAGCGATGCTAATTTTATTTTTATACGAAATAAAGATGCCGATTCTTCATTGGTCGTTGCATTTAATAACAAGGATCAGGTGGTCTTAGCGCAACGACTGCCCCTCAAATCAGGATTAAATACCTTTGGTGTTCATAGTAAAAGTCCCATTGATCCTTCCTTGGTTGTTGGACCGAACCCTTTAGGTGATGATGTAAAGCCGATTCCGGGTGTGATACAGGTAAAGATATTGAATTATAACAGGACGATTTCACCAAAAGGCGAGCCGATTCGATTGGCGGTTTATCAAGGTAAACCTGTTTATGATGAAAGTTGGGGAATGGATTTGGTCAAATATGACGAAACTCCGATCCTGACTACTGGGTTGATATCGGATAAAATCACCGAAGAATTTATCAAGATACCAATTGATCCCCTTTTTGTAGCAAAGGCGCAGGTTTTGGATAGCGATTTAAAGCCAATCCTTGTGGATGGGCAAAATGTCTATTTGTTCTTTAATTTTTCGGTAGATGTAGGTATTGTATATCTTCCTCAAAAAGAATCCGATGCTTACTTAGATGTTGATGCAGTTTCTGAAATTGGCGGTATAGGCTATAGCTTGGAGAATATCTGGTTAAGAAAATAGGAGATTTGAAGAAATACAGCGAAGTCAATAATGAGGTTATAGGTAAATCAATTAGCATAAATTCATCATGAGAGGCATCAGCGATTTAAAACATCGAAAACTATTGGCGATCTCCTTGGAAATCCAGGGAGATCTGAAGCAGGTTGTAGATTCGGAAGTCCTTTACAAATTGCGTCGGGAATTTACCAATCTTAATGAACTCTCTTCCTCTTCGCAAGTTAGCCAAAAATGGGCAGACTGGAGCTGATCTACGTATGGTCATTACCTCATTGAATTCCTGCGCACACTGATAAAACTATTGTCCGGTCTTGTCCTGTGCACTCACGTCAATAGGTATTGTCTGATAACTACTGCCCATATATTTTGGAGTTAAAATATTCATTTTTTCTGTTGCATTGGCAAAACCCTTGGCTCCTGTAGTCTTATTGCTGATTGTTCGTAGTGCTTCCCGAATCAATGGATCTCTGGAATCACCTATCGGCACCAAAGGTAAAAAGGCAAACTCATCCGTTACTTTCTGCGGAGAAATTCCATTACTGTAATTTCCTTGTCCTGCTTTATTATATATTTTATAAATCATTGGGATCAAATGCCAGGCACGTTCAGCGCCATGAATTTCCTGGGGTGTAGTTAGTGTGGTCGATGCCATATCTTTTCCATAGGTTTTATTGCCAACCTGAACAACCTCCACATACGGAGCTAATCCATTCATTAACATTTCAGACGCAGATGCCGTGTTTGGCCCTGTAAGCATATAAATTCTTTTTAAATGTAAACCTTGTTTTAAAATGTCTTTCGCTGAAAATGAATAGCCATCAGGCTGACCTTGCAGTGCTGCTGCGAAGCTGTCTTCTCTATTTTTGATGTTTCTGTTACCTTGGTATCTGGCAAAAATGTCATTTTCTTTGATATCTGCTAATAAAAGTGCACAAAATGCAGCAAAAGCAACTTGTCCGCCTGGGTTGTAACGTAAATCGACAACCAGCTCCTGGACCTGTTGTGACTTGAAATGTTGGACAACTTCCAATAGTGAATAAGCGCCACTAAAGTCAAATTGGCTTAAAAAGATATAACCTACAGTGGGGGAGGTGGAGATAAGTTTAGCTGCATAGAGGACCGGTTGCGAAATATAGGAAGAGGGCAGATTGAATAGTTTACCATCGTTCCGCTTTAATTGCATCGTTGGTAACGGTAAGGATTTGTCTAGCAGTAATTGCATATTGCCTTGGTTTATGCGCTCATTGTTGATATGGCTTATGCTGTCGCCTCGCTGGAGACCCATTAAATATCCTTCGCTAAACGGAACAACTTGAGTAACCAGTTGGATGGTTTGATCAGTGGTTTGGACTTGTACCATATCGAATCCAAAGGTGTTTGTCAAGGTATTGCCATAGGTGTCGCTGTTAAGTGTCTGTAATATGCGGGAGTAATGGTCTTCTTGAAATAGGAGATTTTTAAAAAATAGATCGGGAGCTTGCTGATGATCATTTGTTTTCCCGATTTTATCGTTCCAATAATAGTATTGTTGCATCTGCTTTAACGTCCATTGATTGATCGTTGCATTTGACCCCGGATCGTTCAGCGATGGATCCTTTTCACAGGCGGAAAGAAGTAGTGAAAAAAGGGTTAAAACAAAAACGGTTGGTTTACGCATTTTTTAAGACTTAGCTTCATAAAAATACATATAATGTATGTATTGTTGGTGTTATCTTTTTGTTGTTCAGATGTTTATTTGTTATGAACACGAGGGAGATTTCAGGTTTAGTCCGTTAATGCCATAAAAAAAGGCATCCCTGGAGAGGGATGCCTTTGGGCTATATATCGAAGAATACCGATTAATAAAGTGTAAACTCTACGCGGCGGTTTTGTTGACGACCATCAGCAGTTTTATTGGATGCGATAGGTTGGTCAGGACCGTAGCCTGTAGCTTCAATGCGAGATGCATTAGCGCCTTGTGATACAAGATATGCTTTCACCGATTCAGCTCGTTCTTTTGATAGACGCATGTTCAATTCACGGGAACCTGTATTATCGGTGTGTCCAGCTAGTTTTAGACTGAAGTTTTTCTCGATTAACAGTTCTGCAACTTTATTCAATGTAGCGTATGAAGTAGGGCGTATTGTCGATTTTCCCAAATCGAATTCCAAGTTCTTAATGGCATCAGCAACTACTTTTCGGTCAGCTTCTGTCACAACAACCTTTTCTACAACTCTAGTTTCGTTTTTCACCACAATTGGACATCCAGAACCATCTACTTGTACACCTGAAGGAGTACCCGGGCATTTGTCATATTTGTTGGCAACACCGTCACCATCATCATCCTTCAAGTCACTGTTCAAACCATCCAATTGATTTTGTAGCGCTTGGTTCTTAGCATTTAAAGCATCATTTTGTGCTTTAAGGTCATCATACTTCATGGTGTAGTCGTTGACTAATGTCGCGACAGGATTTGAATTGTTTAAAGCAGGTTTGCTACCACTACCCAATGCAAATTCTAAACCACCATGGATGTAAGTAAACAAGTCATTTTTATATTGACCGCCTTGAATGCCATCAAAGTTTTGGTTAACCCAGTTTAATTGATAACCTAGCTCGAAGTTAATACCTTTAGCGACAGCAAATTTAAATCCCATATCCAATGGTACGTAAATTTTAGAAATGCCATCCGCTTCCTGAGAAGTTGATCCAGTTGTTAAGGTAGTTTTGCTATTCATCACACCCACACCGATCGATGCATAAGGCTTGATGAAACTGTTGAAAAATCTCCAGTTGGTGTTGGCCGCTTGGAATTCTCCCGACAAGGCCGCTGACCAAGGTGTTTTAGCTTCAAAAGATTGTGTTCCATCTTTAAACGCTCCACCAGTTTTACCACCAAAGTAGCTCGCTTTGATGCCAAAAGAAGGAGAAATTTGCTTTTTAATGTAGGCACTATATCCCAAGTTCCACGCTAAATCCTCGTAGTTTGCACGGTTGAAGCCAGCAATGTTCGTTTGATTTGTCACCCCGGCACCAATACCGATGGACCATGTTCTATATTGTGCAGCTGGTCCAAATGGTGTTGTTCCTTCAATGGATGATACTTTCGCATTTTGAGCATTTGCATTAGTCGCAAATAAACCCGCTGATGCGAGCGCGAGTACGAATTGTAATTTTAGTTTCATATAATTTGTGTTTGTATAAACCGCTGCAAAAATAATAGTTTGAAAATTAAATTTGCTAAACGCTTGTAGTTGAAATATGACAATCAGATAAATAAAAAGGTGTTTTAACTTAAAAACACCTTTTTATTTATCTGATTTATTAGTTATTAATAAAGGGTGAACTCAACACGGCGGTTTTGTTGACGGCCAGCTGCATTTTTATTCGTTGCAATTGGTTGATCAGGACCATATCCGGTGGCCTCAATACGTGAAGCATTTGCGCCTTGCGATACTAAATACGCCTTTACAGCTTCTGCACGTTCTTTAGACAAACGCATGTTTAATTCGCGTGAGCCTGTATTATCGGTGTGACCAGCGAGCTTTAAGCTGAAATTCTTTTCGATTAATAATGCGGCAACTCTATTCAATGTTGCGTAAGAGCTTGAGCGAATAGTTGCTTTACCTAAATCAAACTCCAAGTTTCTGATCGCGTCAGCAACAACTTTTTTATCTGCTTCTGTAACGACAACTTTCTCTACGACTTTGGTTTCGTTTTTAACAACAATTGGACAACCCGATCCGTCCACTTGAACACCTGAAGGTGTGTCTGGGCATTTATCATATTTGTTAGCCACACCGTCGCCGTCGTCATCTTTCAGATCATTGTTAAGACCATCCAACTGTCCTTGTAATGCTTGATTTTTAGCATTCAACGCATCATTTTGAGCCTTTAAGTCATCATATTTAACCGTGTAGTCATTGACAAGGGTTGCGACAGGGTTAGAATTGTTTAAAGCAGGTTTGCTACCACTACCCAATGCAAATTCTAGGCCTGCGTGAGCATAAGTGAATAAGTCATTTTTGTATTGTTGACCCACTGGGTTAGCGGTACCCATTCTGTTGTCAAAACGTTGGTTCGCCCAATTCAATTGGTATCCGAGTTCAAAGTTGATACCTTTTGCTACGGCGAATTTAAAACCAAAATCTGCTGGTACATAAATCTTAAAATATGAGTCACCATATTCTCCTCTGTCCCCGTTAGCGATTGCAGCGGTCTCGGCGTTCATTACACCAACACCAATGGATGCGTACGGTTTAATAAAGCTGTTGAAAAATCTCCAGTTGGTATTTGCTGCTAAAAACTCGCCCGACAACGCTACAGACCAAGGTGTTTTAGTTTCAAATCCTGTTTGTTTATCGCTGTTATCGTAGCCTGATGTTTTTCCACCAAAATAAGTAGCTTTCAATCCAAAGGAAGGGGAGATTTGCTTCTTGATGTAAGCACTATAACCCAAATTCCAATCCAATTTATCGTAACCACCGTTGTTAAACTTGGCGATATTTTGCAAGCTCGTTACACCTGCTCCCACACCGATCGACCACGTTCTATATTGTGTTGCCGAGCCTAACGGTGTTGTGCCTTCAATTGATGCGTCTTTTGTGCTTTGCGCAAAGGATGCGGTGGATAAAATTCCTGCCGCAACAAGTAATCCTGATTTTTTAAGGCTAATTTTCATAATGCGTGTTTGTAAAATTATCTACTATAATACTGTTGTTAAATTAACTCACTGAACACTCTTGCAATAAATTTGCCAAAAATTATTTGGTTACTCTACACGTCCAAAGAAGTTTGGCACTTCAATTTCAAAAGCCAGATGCTTAACAATATTTTCAGTAAAAATGTTTTGAAAAAAAGTTTTCCTGCTTTTGGTAATCAAAATAACATCAATGTCTTCGTCCCGGATAATGGTATGAATACCGTTAGCAATATTCTCTCGAGAACCGGCAAAATAACTTGGGGATTTGACAATGTATGAAATGTCTTCAATGCCAGTTTCAGTAATAATCTCTTCGATCCAGTTTTCTAGTTTTTTTCCTAACACTTTGATTTCTAATTCATTTTTATTGATGTGAATCAATTGAAGATGAAAGTCTTTTCCATATAATGGAATTGCTTGTTTAAGCACTTCAAGTTCGCCAGGTTTGAAATTTGTTAACAACCCAATGGTATCTTTTTTTAGCTTTATCGCATTTTTTGGAACAGCTAAAACAGGTATTTTGGACTCTTTAATAACATCATAAGTATTACTTCCGATCAAAACAGATTCGAGCCCTGTGACTCCTTTTGTACCCATAATAATCGTTTGGTATGTCTCTTTTATCTCTTGTTTTTCCAGCGTTTCGGCCAAAATGCCGTTGTCAAATAATGTAGAAATTTTAAGTGAAGGATATTCTTGTAGAAGTTCGGCTACAAGCTTCTCCATTTTCTGATGAGCTTCCACCTCCGTAGGGTCTACTAAATGCTTCGCATTTGCAAATTTATTGCTGTGGGATGTGAACGAATGAAAGAGTGTGATCTCATTATTTGACATCGCAGCCACTTGCGCGGCATAAAATGCGGCTACTCGTGCATTTTCGGAATAATCGACAGGTATTAATAGTTTAGACATGGCTATAAGGTATTATGCTTTTGTGAAAAATATCGGGATTAACGGATGGCTAAATAATGCTTTTGCGACCGAACGCGAAAAGACACGTTCAAAGAATGATTTTCTCGATCTTGTCACTAATAGAATTTTAATCTTTTCGTTATGGATCATCTCGTTAATGACTTCTGGAACTGTATCTAGATCCTCAATATCACCTTGGATCGAATCAACTTCTATTGCAATATTGGTTACGCCGATATGTTTTTTGATCTTATATTTCCATACTTCAAGCTTATCCTCGATTCTATTTTCTGATGAGTGATCGTAGTGTACATGCATAAGTTTTAACTCAAAATCTTTACCGATAATATTGACAAAGTCTTTTACTGTATGGATCTCTTCTTCTTTAAAATTGGACAGTAGGCCGACAGTATCTATAGGTGTATAATATGCTTCGTTTGGAATGGCTAATACGGGTATTTTGGCTTTTTTGCTAATGACATACGTGGTGCTGCCAATAAGCTTACTGTCCTCATTGGTGATGCCCTTAGTGCCCATAACTAGAAAATCAAACTGATCCGGAGTAGCAAGTTCAGGTAGCGTTTCTGTAATCATACCTCGCTCGCATTGTGTCGATATTTGAAGTGTAGGATGTTGTAGCTTTATTGATTCTGCCAGATCTTTGATAAGGATATCTGCTTTAAAAATTGGAGAGTTTGCGTCATTAGGGCTGTTTTCTTCCTCGAACACCGCAGAAGCAGAGGTGTAATTGTGATAAAGGTGGAGCGCATAACCCTTTTCCAGGGATAGGTTCACCGCATAATTAACAGCATTGATAGCATGAGCCGAAAAATCTACCGGTAGTAGAATGTTTTTTTTCATTAGAAGGAATTTAATCTACAAAATCTAATCTTATTTATTTTGCACTAGGGAATGTGCTTGAAAGTATACCCAATTCCCTATTTTACTATCAAATGTAATAAAACAAATGTAATTGTGGATGACCTCAGGTCAAATAGTTTTTATCGTTTTACATGTGAAAGCTGAGAAGCTTTGCACAAATATGAATAACGAATAACACTTTTAGAATGTTATATTTAATATCAATTTGTGATTGCTGTCACCAATAAAATTGGTATGTCTTAACTGGCTGAATGTTAGCATCTGAATTTTTTGTTTGAAAAGTCAAAGTCGCACTTTTCGTTGTTTAGAGAAAACGGTCGTTTCAAGGTCAATATATGGAATTCCACATTGCATAACCTATCAATTTTGAGTAAGTTTGCACATATTTTTAGATAATTAAATGACAAGTAGAGAAATTCGTCAGGCCTTTTTGGACTTTTTTAAAAGTAAGGGGCATCAAATAGTACCATCAGCACCAGTAGTTGTAAAAAATGACCCAACTTTAATGTTTACCAATGCGGGAATGAATCAATTCAAAGATTTATTTCTGGGTGAAGCACCCATTAAATTTCCTCGCGTTGCCGATACTCAACGCTGTTTACGTGTTTCTGGAAAGCACAATGATCTGGAAGAAGTCGGCATTGACACCTATCATCACACGTTGTTTGAGATGTTAGGAAACTGGAGTTTCGGTGATTACTTTAAGAAAGAAGCGATTGCTTGGGCTTGGGAACTATTGACAGTTGTATATAAGTTAGACAAAGACCGTCTGTATGTAACTATTTTTGAAGGAGATGCCAAAGAAGGCTTGGAGCGTGATATGGAAGCTTTCAATTTCTGGAAAGAATGGATTAGCGAAGATAGAATTCTCCTTGGGAACAAGAAAGATAATTTTTGGGAAATGGGGGAGACAGGACCTTGTGGGCCTTGTTCCGAAATCCATTTTGATATGCGCAGCACAGAAGAGCGTGAACAAACTTCCGGACAGAGTTTGGTGAATGCAGACCACCCTCAAGTCATTGAGATCTGGAATCTCGTATTCATGCAATTTAATCGATTGAAAGATGGCTCGCTTCAGTCGCTACCAGCTAAACATGTTGATACTGGAATGGGCTTTGAGCGTTTGGTGCGATGCATACAGGGTAAGACTTCCAATTATGATACCGACGTATTTACACCTACTATCGATTTTATCGCTGAAAAATCAGGTATAAAATATGGTATAGATGAAAAGGCTGACATTGCCATGCGCGTAGTTTCCGATCATATCCGTGCAGTAAGTTTTGCAATTGCCGATGGCCAACTGCCATCCAACAATAAAGCAGGCTACGTGATTCGCCGTATTTTACGCCGCGCGGTACGTTATGCTTATACATTTTTAGGCTTTAAAACCCCTTTTATTAACGAAATTGTGCCTGTATTGGCGTCTCAGTTCGCAGGCGTATTTGATGAATTGATTCAACAACAGGATTTTGTACAGAAAGTGATCTTAGAAGAGGAGGTTTCGTTCCTTAGAACCTTGTCCACTGGCGTACAGCGATTTGAAAATTATGTGGAGAATAACGTTGTCATTAAGGGGGATTTTGCTTTCGAACTCTATGATACTTACGGATTCCCGATCGACTTAACGGAATTGTTAGCACGTGAAAAAGGTTTAACTGTCGATATGGAAGGTTTCAGCCAAGCACTTCAAATTCAGAAAGATCGTTCTCGTGCTGCCACAGCGATTGATACAGGTGATTGGATTGAAGTAAATGAAGATGAAGGGTTTGAATTCGTCGGCTATGATACATTAACTGCCGTTACTGAGGTTGTTAAATACCGTAAAGTTGTAGCAAAAAATAAAGAGCAATTCCAATTGGTGCTTTCAGTTAGCCCCTTTTACGCTGAGGGTGGTGGCCAAGTGGGCGATTCTGGGGAATTGATTTCGGAATCAACAGGTGAGAAGATCTATATCACAGATACTAAAAAGGAAAATGGGCTATTTGTTCACTTTACAAACAAATTGCCGCTTGAATTGAAAGGTACATTTATAGCGCAGGTTGATAAAACCAAAAGAACCGATACCGAAAACAATCACTCAGCAACCCATTTATTACATGCAGCTTTGAAACAGGTATTGGGAAATCACGTGAACCAAAAGGGATCATTGGTTAACGCCGATACTTTACGTTTTGATATCTCTCATTTTGCGAAAATGACCGACGAGGAGATTAAACTGGTAGAGGATATTGTCAATGCTAAGATTCGCGAAAATATACCCTTGAAGGAAGAACGAAATGTTCCGTACCAACAGGCCCTTAATTCGGGTGTTACAGCCCTATTTGGGGAAAAATATGGCGATTTTGTGCGTGTGATTACTTTTGAAGATCAATATTCCAAAGAACTCTGTGGGGGTACACATGTCAAAGCAACGGGTCAGATCGGGTTTTTCAAAATTGTTTCCGAATCTGCTGTCGCCGCTGGTGTCCGTCGTATCGAAGCAATTACAGGAACGCGCTCAGCATCGGTTATCCGTGAACATTTCGAATTGGTTCATCACCTGAAAGAGCTCATGAATAATCCAAAGGATTTTGTGTCTGCGTTAGGTAAAATCATCGATGAGAATGGTGCCTTGAAGAAAGAAGTCGAGAAAAGTATCACAGAAAAATCGTTAGCCTTGAAGTCTGATTTAGAAGCAAAGATCCAGCAGGTTGGACCGATTAATTTCTTGTCTACCATTGTTGATCTTCCAAATGCTGAAGCTGTGAAAACATTGGCGTATGCTTTAAAAGGTGCTGTCACTAACTTGTTTTTAGTAATAGGTGCTGAATTTGATGGTAAGCCAAGCTTGACTGTTGTTTTATCCGACGAATTGGCTAAAGAAAAAGGATTAAATGCAAGTACAATTGTTCGAGAATTAGCTAAGGATATCCAAGGAGGGGGCGGTGGTCAGCCATTCTTCGCGACAGCTGGAGGTAAAAATCCTGCGGGATTAAAGGTCGCAATTGGGCGCGCAATAGACTTCTTGAAATAAACTCACGAGCAGTTAAATAAGGCTATTAAGGATAGGTATTAACAACTAAAAATAAACGGATGAAAAAGGCAGTGTTTTTTGCGGTAGGAATTGTTGGTTTGATGATGAGTTGCCAAAATAAGGAGCAGTTTACCATTGCAGGAAATGTCGAAAATCCTGGCAATGTCAAAGTTATTTCGTTATATGAAGGGGATACAAAACTCGATTCTATGTTTTTTGGCGACAATAACAAATTTCAGTTTGTAAGACCTGCTAGCCAATCCAGATTATTATCTTTGCGGGTAGGTAAAAATCGGTATGATTTGATCGCCTCTCCTGGGGAGACCATTACTTTTAATACAGACCTTCATAAGGATGTCAATGATTACCAGGTGGAAGGTTCTGAATTGTCAAAAACGATACAGCCCTTTGCCAAAGAACGGAACTATCGCGATTATGTGCAGGATTCCTTGCAAACGGTATTTTCTAAGCTAACTTCAAACTCGACAGCAGATGAGATTGAAAAGATTCGTGCAGAATATAAAGCCAAATTTGCAGCAGTACTACGTACATATACGAAGAAAGCGGTCGATTTTTCGAATAAACACAATGATTTGGCTGGATTTTATGCCATCTCCACCTTAGATCCCGAAGTGGCCGAAAGTGAAATTATTGCTTATGCCGATAAAATAAAGGATGAATTTACGGAGAATAGGTACGTGACCCAATTTAAAGAGGAAACCCAAAAGCTAAAAAAAATGGCGATTGGGCAGCCTGCTCCTGAACTGATATCCTTTACACCATCCAATAAAGAAGTGAAGTTGTCTAGTTTTAAAGGTAAATATACATTGGTCGACTTTTGGGCTTCGTGGTGTATGCCTTGTCGTCAAGAGAACCCTAATCTTGTTCGGTTGTATAATGCCTTTCATGGTAAAGGATTTGAAATACTATCTGTTTCATTTGACGACAATCCTGGTTCATGGATGCGGGCTATCGAGGATGATAAGTTGACTTGGACACATGTATCTGATTTGAAAGCTTGGAGCTCGCCTGTTGTTATCGATTACCGGGTTAAAGCCTTGCCTACTTCCTACATCTTAGATCCGAACGGTTTTATTATAGCGAAAAATCTACGTGGAGAGGAGCTGGAGACGTTTTTGAAGAAAACAATTAAGTAATCCTTGTGTTATTGTTAAATAGCATATTACTTAATAATTTGGTAACATAGGGTTAACTGATTGTTATCATTTTGTTTATAATTTAGCAAAAAAAATAAGACAAATGAGTTCTTCGAAACAAAAGATTTTAATTGTTGATGACGAAAAGGATATCTTGGATTTAATTGCATTCAACTTAAATCGTGAAGGTTATCAGGTCTCTACAGCGCAAAATGGGGAAGAGGCGATCAACGTTGCCAAACAGGTAAATCCTGACCTGATCATTTTGGATGTGATGATGCCCAAGATGGATGGAATTGAAGCTTGTCGCATTATGCGGGCAATGCCTGAATTTAAAAGCACATTCATGGTATTTTTAACTGCTAGAAGCGAAGAGTATTCGGAAATTGCTGGATTTCACGTTGGTGCAGATGATTATATTGCAAAGCCAATTAAGCCCCGTGCTTTAATGAGTCGCATCAATGCTATCTTGAGGAGAAATGCCACTGAAGAATCGGATGCCTCTGTTCAGGATAAAATTGAAATTTCCGACTTGGTTATTGATAGGGATTCATTCTTGGTCTACAAAGGAGAACAAAAGATTGTTCTAGCGAAGAAAGAGTTTGAGTTATTATATCTATTGGCATCAAAACCAAATAAGGTGTTTACACGCGAGCAGATCTTAAAGAGTATTTGGGAAGATTCTGTTGTAGTAACCAATCGCACGATTGACGTCCATATCCGCAAGCTGCGCGAAAAGATAGGTGACGATTATGTAACCACTGTAAAAGGTGTGGGATACAAATTCGATAAAGAATAAAGGAAGAGGCTCAGGCCTCTTCTTTGTTTTTCAAATCCTTGGGAAAGAAATCCCAATTTAGGCAAGACCTTTAAGATCTGACAGGCAAAGGTTATTCGACACTTTTCTTGCGCAGGATGCCTAAATCGTATTGGCACAATACGATTTAGGAGTTTGATGAAACTACAGTTGCGGTATCGAACTCTTTCGCAAGATCATTTGATATCACGGTTACAAATCTTTACTTTTGACCTAAAGCAAAGTAAAAAATCAACATGTCATCTATTCTTATAAAATCTGCACAACTTGTTAATGAAGGTAAAGTTGAGGTTGCTGACGTATATATCAGCAATGGTCGAATCGAAATGATTGCTCAGGAAATTAACCATCCTGCTGATCAAGAAATCAATGCGGAGGGACTACATTTATTCCCTGGGCTTATTGATGATCAAGTTCATTTCAGGGAACCAGGATTAACATATAAAGCGGATATATGGCATGAAAGCCGCGCAGCAGTGGCTGGAGGCACCACCTCCTTTATGGAAATGCCTAATACGGTTCCAAACACATTAACGCAGGAGTTACTTCAAGATAAGTATGATATTGCAGCTAGAAATTCGCTGGCCAATTATTCATTCTTTATGGGAGCGGCGAACGATAATCTTGAGGAGGTCCTCAAAACGAATCCGAAGAATGTATGTGGCATAAAAGTTTTTATGGGTTCCTCTACTGGAAATATGTTGGTGGATAATGAAAAAGCATTGGAAGGGATCTTTGCGAATGCTCCAACCTTAGTAGCTACGCATTGTGAAGATGAGGCGACGATAAAGGCCAATCTGGCTTTATTTAAAGAGAAATATGGCGAAAGTGGACTGAAAATTGAGATGCATCCCCTAATTCGTTCTGAAGAGGCTTGTTACTTATCATCCTCAAAAGCTGTCGAACTCGCAAAAAAATACCATACGCGCTTGCATATTCTTCATATATCAACTGCCAGAGAAATTGCACTATTTACGAATGATATTCCATTAAAAGATAAAAAAATTACCGCTGAAGCTTGTATTCATCACCTGTGGTTTTCTGACCAGGATTACGCCTCAAAAGGTAACTTTATCAAATGGAATCCAGCGGTGAAAACAGCGAATGATCGCGACCAGATTCTAAAAGCTGTACTGGATGGTCATATCGATGTGATAGCGACAGATCACGCTCCGCATACCATGGAGGAAAAATCTCAGGCCTACGCTTCCGCGCCAAGTGGAGGGCCTCTTGTGCAGCACGCATTGCAAGCTTTGCTCGATATGGTCAAAGCCGATAAAATGACCTTGGAACAATTGGTGCAAAAGTCTGCACATAATACGGCTACATTGTTCGAAATTGAAGATAGAGGTTACATTCGTGAGGGATATTGGGCAGACCTTGTGTTGGTCGATCTGAATAAACCTTATACGGTATCGAAAGCGAATATCCTGTCGAAATGCGGCTGGTCGCCTTTTGAAGGACATACATTTAGTTCAACAATCGAGCATACTTTCGTATCGGGTAAACTTGCTTTCTCTAATGGACAGCTGATTGAAAAAGGTGCTGGAGAACGTCTGTTGTTCAACCGATAGTAATTAACATGATGAAGAAAAGGGCCTTTATAAAGTCGATCGCTTTAGGCGGATTGTCAATTCCTATGTTAGGGATGACAAAGTCAGGGAAAGATCAAACTGAATTGTTCGGTCAAGCTACTTTACTTGCGACGAAACTAAAACTGGGTGATACCATAGGATTAATAACGCCAGCTGGTGTGTTGGATGATGAGGAGTCAATTCGCATTGCAGGTGAAGTATTTACAACGCTAGGTTTTAACATTAAAGAGGGGAAGCATATACGCAGTCGATACGGTAATTTGGCGGGTACAGATCAGGAGCGTATTGCAGATATACACGATATGTTTGCAGATAAAAGCGTCAATGCGATTGTCTGCATCAGAGGAGGTTCGGGGACATCCCGTCTTTTGGATAGATTAGATTATAAGCTGATCGCCAGTAACCCAAAAATTCTATTGGGATATTCGGACATTACAGCCTTAATTTTGGCATTATATGCCAAAACGGGACTTGTGACATTTCATGGTGCGGTGGGTATCAGCACCTGGACAAAGAAGCTGGCAGAAGCTTTCAATGCACAATTTGTAGCCAATAAGCCGTCGATATTTGAGAATCCTAAATCGAAAGGTGATAACATTGTACAGACCAAAGACCGAATTGCCACCATTCATCCTGGTATAGTAGAAGGAATATTGCTGGGTGGAAATATGACCGTACTGACCGGCTTATGTGGTTCATCCTATCTGCCAAGCTTTAAAGACGCCATTCTTTTTATCGAAGAGGTGGACGAAGATATGGAACGTGTTGATCGCATGTTTTGCCAGTTGAAAAATGCTGGTATACTGGGGCTAATCAAGGGGTTTATTTTTGGCAAGTGTACCGATTGTAAACCATCTGGTGGCTATGGATCCGTAACACTTGACCAATTGTTCAATGATTATATCAAACCGTTAAAAATACCCGCTTATACAGGGGCTGTCGTTGGGCATATCGCCGAACAGTTTATTTTGCCCGTAGGAGCAAAAGTCCGTGTAGATGCTTCGCAAGGAACGATTGCTTTAATGGAGCCTGCATTAAAAGATTAATATGAAATTAGTAAAAGTTGATTTCATCAAAGCCTTTTCTTTATATGAAGAAAAGGCTTTGATGCATAGAAGATTTAAACATGCTGATATTTTACCATTATTAGAAAATATCAGGAGCACTGGACGTTTTGCTGTATCGGAAATTGGGAAGTCCACTGAAGATCGTTCGATCTTTCGACTACAATACGGACAAGGGCCAATCAAGATACTTTTATGGTCACAAATGCATGGTGATGAACCTACGGCGACAATGGCCTTGTTTGATCTATTTAATTTTTTCAACGGAAAAGATGATGGTTTAGATGCCTTTAGAGATCACATAGCATCAAAAGTGACCTTGTATTTTATTCCGATGCTAAATCCTGATGGAACCGAACGGTTTCAGCGTAGGACAGCCATGGATGTGGATATGAACAGAGATGCAAGGGCAACAGCAACAGTGGAAGGGGCCTTATTGAAGGCGCAAGCCATGTTGCTAAAACCTGATTTTGCCTTTAACCTGCATAACCAAAACAATTACTACAACATTCCTGGAACAAATATGCCAGTGACAATTTCCCTATTGGCACCTGCCTATGACTATGCGCGGAGTATTAATGAAACTCGGGGAGATGCGATGCGGGTGATTGTCGGAATAAATAAAGTCCTTCAGGAATTTGTTCCAAAGGCGGTTGCAAGGTATGACGATGAGCATACACCGCGCGGTTTCGGTGATAATTTTCAAAAATGGGGCGCCAGGACGATCTTGATTGAATCAGGAGCTTATGTTGGTGATACCGAAAAAATGATGGTCCGAAAATGTAATTTCGTGGCTTTGTTAAAAGCATTTGAGGAAATTGCTGATCAATCCTTTAAACAGCATTCGGTTACCGATTATGATACAATTCCCTTCAATGATGAAAAGCTCCATGATGTGTTGCTGAGAAATTTGACCATTGAGCGGAGTGGTAAACCATTGCTTGTCGATGTTGCTATCCGGCAGAATGAAAAGACTATAGGCTCTGACTACTACGTAGAGGGTATTGTTGAAGATATTGGCGATTTGCAGGATTTTTATGGTTATGTAGATATTGATGTTGCAGGAACGGAGTTTGCTCCAGCCAAGATGTATATGGAGCCATTTGCTTCCCTGACCGATTTAGATGATACCATCGTGATGGGATTACTTGAAAAAGGCTATGCCGCTATTATTATTGAAAATGTGATCCCGGGAGAATTTTTGCATAACCTTCCAATTCGTGTATTAACTAAAAAAGCTATAGAATTTTCACAACAATTAGCTCTCGGAGCTCAAGCGGATTTTTTTCTTCGTAAAGAAGGCAAGAACATTTACGCCGTAGTTAATGGTTATGCGATCGATTTGAAAAAAACAATGCAACAGCAGTATAAAAATCAGATAAGTTAGGAATGCTTAATATAGCTCAAAAAAGAAAAAAGGTCACAGCCTGTGCTGTGACCTTTTTCTTTTTGAAACTACTAGTAGCCGGTATTCTGTTGATTTGCTATAGCTGGGTTTGCATTCATCTCATCCAGTGAAATAGGAAGAATGGTTTTAAAGAAGGTTCTATCGATCGTTTTTTGCCTATTTGTTGTGCTTATATTTCCTAAATCATCATCAAAAGTTATCGATTTGTTCCAGCGCATCATATCAAAGAAGCGGTGACCTTCTCCAAGGAGCTCTTTGCTTCTCTCATCGGCAATCATATCTAAAGTAATCGTGCCTGAGGTCGCAACATCTAATTTGGGAGAGCGTTGGCGTATTGCATTCAGGTAATTTGCTGCAAGGGCCTTGTCAGGAGATGATTTTAGTAGAGCAGCTTCAGCAGCGATAAGATATACTTCGGACAAACGGATGACCTTAATATTGACAGCGGTACTATTTGCTGTTGAATTTTTATCGCCAGCAAGCGTTGTGCTACCGCTATATTTATAGACCGCTCCTAAATGGGTGGTGCCGACTTCATCGTACGCCATAACACCCCATCTGACATCTGTCTCGTCTTTCTTAAATTTGGCCAAGAATGGATCTGCGGCTATAAAGTTTCCCAATATGGCTGTACTGCCATGTCCTTTTCTGCGGAACATCGCACCCAGTGAACTAGTCCCTGCGTCAGCTTCATTCGGATAGACACCCAATTCTAGAATAGATTCAGTTCCAAACATACCTGTCCAGGATTTTACCCAGTTTTCATTGCTATACAATGTGTAGACTTTGGAGTCTATGACCTCCTGCGCTGATTTTAACGAATTATCATAATCATTCATATAGAGATACACACGAGCTTGCAGTGCTTTATTGGCGAAAAAATTGAAATATCCATCCGATTTGGATTTTGGCAATAAGCTCTCTGCATCCTTTAAATCCTGTACTATTTGTTTGTAGTTTTCCTCCACGGAGATACGTTTTTCCTGCGCGCTATATTCGAGTACTTTCGTTACATTAGGGATACCAAGGGCAGATTTTTCCATGTTGTAGGGTTTTCCGTACAACCTGACAAGATCAAAATTGATGAGGGCTCTTGCGGTCAATGCTTGTCCTTTATACGTATTAAAATTTTCTGTCGAGCCGGCAGCGATTAGTTTATCGATATTTGTCAAAAGATTATTGATCTGCACGAGTGTATGAAACCCTTGTGTCCAGATGCTTGAATAGGGATTAGAAGAGGCCGAATGATTAAATACATAAAGATAGTCATAACCGCGGCCCTGGGATGCAATCGTAAAGTCACCCCCTTTGGCATCAGCATAGAGCGGGAAATTTCGTCCATAGTAGGCGACATTTGCCATTTTACTCATTAATCCATTCATAATAACCTTTGCGTCAGCAGCAGTTTGGATGGAGGTATTGGAGTCCCCCATATTGGTCGGTGTGACATCCAAAAAATTGCTACATGAGCTGATTGCTAATGATATTGTTATGCACGAGGCAATAAAAAGCTTTTTCATAATACTGTTTTTTTTCGTTAAAAACTAAATTCAACACCGAAAGTGTACGTTTTTGCCAATGGTGTTTCCCAGCCCCGCGTACCAAATTGGTTAACTTCCGGATCCATATACTTGTATTTCGAAACGGTCAACAAATTGCTTCCATTGAAAAATACCCTTGCATTGGAGATACCAGCTCGTTTTAAAAAATCATTTGGTAATCTATAGCTCAACGAAATGTTTTTTAATCTAAGATATGACGCGTCAAACAGTTGTCTACTGCTGATCTGGTTCACATCTTCCAGATCTCTTCCGGTAACCATTGGGTAAGTTCCATCCGTATTTGAAGGTGACCAGCTATTTTCTGTAAAATAAGCGGCATGAATTCGTTCCCAATAATAGCCGTCATCGGCAACATCTTTGGATGTAGCATCATAAAGTTTGCCGCCAATTTTATAAGCAAAGTTCAATCCCAATGAAAAGTTTTTATAATCGATGTCAGAATTTATACCGCCATATAGTTTAGGATTAGCATTTCCGATGATGGTTTGTTTAGCTTTTTTGTAATCATAACTTGCCGCTTTTCCGTTAAAGATAAAATCGCCATCAGTGCCATCGTTTGTATACCAGACGTTTTTGCCATTGGTTTGATCTGTACCTGCCCATTCTAGACCAAAGAATGATAAGGACGATTCTCCTTCGCGATAAATAAATCGAGCTCTATCGTCTCCACCAGTGGGATCATACCAGACGATATCTCGTCCACCATATAATTTTGTAATCTTGGATCTGATGATTGCGGCATTTGCACTTAATGTCCATTTCCAATTTTCATTTTTAATGATATCTGAACCTAATTCAATCTCTATACCTTTATTGTTCATTTCGCCAACATTTCGCAATATGGAGCCGAAACCAGTAATTGTGGAGATCGGAACATTCTGTAAGAGATCCTTCGAGTCTCTGTTAAAATATTCAATTGTACCAAATAGTTTATTGTGGAATAGGCCAAATTCTAATGCGACGTTTGTGGAGTAATTTTTCTCCCAAGCTACGTCCGGATTGCCTAAATTATTTAGCCCACCACCTGGCTGCGTCATATATTTGTTGGAATAACTTGTTAAATTGCGCCAGGCAAAAAGATCCGTAGGTAATGTTCCATTTACCCCATAGGAACCTCTAATTCTTAGGTTATTGATTTCCTCAATCTGTTTAATAAAAGATTCCTTGGCCAAATTCCAGGAAGCAGCTAAAGACCAAAAGTTGCCCCAACGAGGACCTGGTGCCAAGCGGGATGAACCGTCCCTTCTAAAAGATGCCGAGGCAAAATAGCGTTCATCGTAGTTATATTCCGCCCGCGATAGTACAGACATCATATTATTGCCCCAAGAATAGGCGGACGCATCCAATATACCTGCAGTGGCGACTGTATGAAGTGATGAGGATGGTAAATCTTTACCTGTAGCACGGATAAAATCAGTCGTGTTTTTTTCAGCTTCGAAACCAGCTAATAACCCAATATTATGCAAGCCAAAGCTTTTGTTGTAATTGGCGGTTGTGGATGATACCAATTTTTCAATGGACGTAGACACCTCTGTGACCCGGCCATTGTCTGCCATACCGTTATAATGTTTAGCGCTATAATAGATGTGATCTTTGACCTCGGTTCTGTCATAGGAGAAAATGGTCTTCAATGTAAGTTCAGGTAACAGCTTTAATGATAAAGATTCTATAGCTGATAATTTACTTGTTTTCGAAGAGTTTTCCCATTCCTTGTTGTAATACAACGGATTATAAGCGAGACTACCATAACGTGCTGTATATTCGTTACCTGTTTTATAATCAGTTGGCCAATACATCTGCCATAATAAATTACTCGCTTGATACAGGTAATTTGTTCCTGTATTCCTGGTGTCATTCATCCCAATAAGCTTGTTTTTAGCGTAGTTGACGTTTGAACCAAATTCGAGATATTTCCCAATCTTTTGCGTTAAATTAATCCGACCATTGATTCTGTCGAAGTTATTCTCAATAATCCTGCTTTTGTCTTGCGTGTATCCTAAAGACGCATAGTAATTGGTTTTTTCTGTTGCTCCGCTTACCGAGATATCGTTGCTGTTGAATATCCCGGTTCTAAACAATGCTTTGTTCCAGTCATAATACTTACCATCTCGATTCTCTACACCATCTGTTTTTCCTGAGATATGTACATTTTCCCATTGTGAGGTTCCATCTGTGCTGAATTGATAGCCATGAATACCAAAACCATAAGAAGAAGTTGGTTTACCGTAATTTGCCGAATTTGGATTCCAGTCCAAAGAATTTAAGCGGAATAAGGTGTTTTTATTCGCCTGTTCAGCCGTTTGACCAGCTGCTATTCTAGAGTCGTATAAAACACTATAGAGCATATTGATTTGATCCTGTACCGAAGCAGGTTCATTATTTTTGGTTGCCCAGGAAGGACTAATGCCGATAGAGGACTTGACATTGATCTTTGGATCTCCGTTTTTCCCCTTTTTTGTGGTGATGATGATGACACCGTTTGCCGCGCGGGAACCATAAAGGGAAGAAGCGGCAGCATCCTTAAGCACAGAAATAGATTCGATATCGCTGGGATTTAATGTGCTCATGACGTTGTTCGTATTGACAATATAGTCGCCCATCTGTCCGACACTACCCGAAATGACTGGAACACCGTCAATGACATAGAGTGGCTCGTTCGACGCGTTCATAGAGCCTATGCCTCGAATGCGTATAGCTGAAGTTGCACCTGCCTGACCAGATCCATTTGACATTTGCAGACCTGCAACACGGCCAGTAAGAGCTTTTTCAAACGAAGTGACAGGTTGTTTATCAATGGCATCTGATTTTACTTGTGCTGCCGAACCTGTATAGGTACTCTTTTTAGCCGTTCCATAGGCAATGACAATGACTTCGTCCAATGCCTGTTCATCACTGCTGAGTGAAATACTAATGGTTTTTCGGCCATTGACCTGAATTTCTTGTGGACTATAACCTACTGCAGAGATACTTAATATCGCGTTGGTGTTTGCGTTTAGCGTAAACAGGCCATTTTCGTTTGTTGAGGTTCCTTGGTTAGCGCTTTTTATAGTTATTGTAACTCCGCTAATTGGTTTTCCGTTGCTGTCTGTTATTTTACCAGCAATTTGGATCTGTTGCGCATATAAAGACTGCATCGAACTACAGGCTATGAGACACAACGTTGTGAGCACATGTTGTTTCATAAAAGTGTGAATTGATTAATTTAGTTTGTTAATATTTTGGTGCTGTCGGATGTTGGTCAAACTTGCGAAAGCAATTCAGTGCAATCTTTTTTTTAAGAAAAAAACATTGCACTGAATATAGGGTTATTTCCTTAAAATTCCAATTCCAGGACGGTCGGGAAGAAGGCAATTGCCATTGACAACGGTCATACCGTCATAAATGTCATTTCCGATCAATAAAGCACCATCTAAATCAGCCCAGTCTGTTAGGGGAGCGAGTTGTGCTGCTGCACTGATTGCACAGGATGTTTCGGTCATGCAACCGATCATAACTTTCATTTCCAGAGAACGCGCAAGCTCGGCCATACGTTTGGCCTCCCGCATGCCAGTACATTTCATCAATTTGATATTAATTCCTGAATACACGCCCTTTAGTGCAGGAACATCTACAAGTCGTTGACATCCTTCATCGGCAATTGTTGGTATCGGGCTGTTTTCGGTCAACCAGGCATTGTCATCTATCTGTTCCTTGGGCATCGGTTGCTCTAAGAAGTAAACGTTTCTTTCTGCAAGCCAGTGCGCCATCTCCAAGGCCTCTTCGCGCGTTTTCCAACCTTGATTGACGTCCGCGCACAGCGGGCGGTCTGTCACCTGCCGGATGGTATCAATAATCATTTTATCAGTATCCAGCCCAAGCTTTACTTTTAAAATTTTAAACTGATCCGCTTCGGCTACTTTTTTCCGTATCATTTCTTCGGAATCGATGCCTATTGTATACGATGTCGGCGGAATAAGATCAGGATTTAGTCCCCATATCTTATAATAAGGTTGGTTCATAATTTTCCCAAGGACATCATGCAGGGCGATATCAATTGCGGCTTTTGCGGCTGTATTTTTCAACGCAATCTGATCGATGTAATGTAAAATATCTTCGGTTTGAAAAGGAGAGTTGAACCCTGTCAGATCGATTTGATTGAGGAACGATAGGACACTTTCTTGCGATTCGCCAAGATAAGGAGGCATACTCGCTTCACCATAACCGACAATGCCGTCATACTCTAGTTCGGTCAATACAACCGGTGTTGTGCTTCTGCTGAAAGAAGCGACTGTAAAGACATGGTTCAGTGTTAGTGTATACGGGCGGAATCTTAATTTAAAGGCTCCAAAATCTTTATTGATCCATTGAGATTGGTTGCTCATCGTTATCTTATTTGTTGGTGTAATAATTGCTTTCAGCGACTTTTTGTATAGCGCTATCCTTCGTGCCGAGGTAACGGCGTGCAGCAACTACAGTACGGGTTTGGAAATCATCGTAGTTGGTGGCGTCCTTGAGCATGCTATTGATCCGAACCAAACCTGCCGCGTGAATAAAAGTGCCATTACCCATATAAAGCGCCACATGCGTCACTCGAGCATTTGGATTGTTATTTTTTCCTGCAGCAAAAAACAGTAAGTCGGCTGGTTTTAAGTTTTTAAGTGCTTTCTCAGGGTCAAAATGTCCTTCTTCGTCTAAAATATCAATTTTTTCTCCGGCTAGAACTTGTTGCGATGCATCTCTCGGTATCACAAAGCCGTTCATAAAGAAACTTGTTTTGGTAAAACCACTGCAGTCGACACCTTTTACCGAAGTTCCACCCCATAAATAGGGAAGACCCAACATGGTTTTCGCACTGGCGATAATATTTTCTGCTGTCGGATTGCGCGTTTCAAACCAATTTTTCAGTGTCAGGCTTTCTGACTTTTTAATATAGCCCAAACGTCCATCGGGATAGGCGATCTGATAAAAATTACCTTTCTGCCCTTTTAATTGTAGAATGTCACCATACACCAGGTCAGAAACGCGTTGACTCTTTTCATTTGGTTCGGAATATGATTTCCCGAATTCTGCAGTATAGATAACTTTTTCTGCTTGCCGCCAATGTTCCAATGCAATGTTGTCCATCACTTCAATGGACGAGGCCGGTACCCATGCAATATAACCGTCGGGTGTGCGGACACGATAGTCTCCACTTTTTTTCTGCAGAAGATCCACCTGTGTACCTAATAAAACCTGACTCGTTAACTCGGCCGCATTATCTGGAAATGTCCGCATATTGGCAACCGAAAGCCGAATCACTCCAGAAGTTTTTTCGCCTACACTGGCGTCAGGCAGGAACTGTACCTGAATATTAGCCGCTATTTCTTTTGCTTTTTGTTCCAAAACGAATTGAGCATCTTTCTCTGTTGTTTCAATCACATATTGGTTTTGTACGACATCCGCTTTTTGGATGGCCACGATTTTGGTTCTTTTATCAGGAGCAAATTGACTTTTTACGTTTTCTTGCAACTCTTTAACCTTAAAATACGTGGTGGAATCTAGCTGTTGTGCATAGCTGCTGCCGGTGCCAATAAGGCATGTATAGGCTAAAATAGCGAATTTTAGAGTGTTTTTCATGCGAATTAGTTTGTTTCTAAAGATAGGATTAATTCATAATATAAGGCAATTTTTAATGTCGATTTTTGAGTGATTTTGATGTTATGTTGCTAAAAAACGAATGGTTGGGTTTAATTTTAATAAAATTATCTAATTGCTAAAACCATTTTGTAATATTGCTTATTGATTGTGAAATCATAGGTTCTAGCGTGGTTTGACGCCTTTAAAATGCGAAATCCTGTGCTTTGGCGCAGGTCGCTTAAGTGGATTGAGGCGGATTTGGATGTAGTAGAATGCAGCGAAATCATACGTGCTCCTGATGTCAATGGGAGATTTGTTGTATTTGGGAGGCTAAAACCAGCTTTCAGCAATTGTTTGCCGCAAGGTTAAACCAAGATTTTATATAAAAGATGAATAAGAAAATGAGTTCAAGACGTAATTTCATTAAGCAAGGTTTGATGGCTGCTACGACAATGGGGGCCTTGACAGCATTTGATGCAAAAGGATTGACGGGTGCAGCAAATGGCAATTTGAAAAAATATCCTATTGTTATTTCCACGTGGGATTTCGGCATTGCAGCAAATAAAGCCGCTTGGGAAATATTGTCAAAGGGAGGGAAGGCATTAGATGCCGTAGAACAAGGCGTCCGTGTGCCCGAAGCCGATCTGAAAAATATGACCGTTGGTAAGGGGGGCTATCCCGATCGCGATGGGCATGTCACACTTGATGCCTGCATCATGGATTCGGACGGAAATTGCGGCGCTGTTGCCGGAATGGAAAAAATTGGACATCCAATATCTGTCGCACGCTTGGTTATGGAAAAAACACCTCATGTGATGCTTGTCGGCGAGGGTGCGTTGCAATTTGCTTTGGAAAATGGTTTTAAAGAAGAAAATCTATTGACTCCAGAAGGTGAAAAGGCTTGGAAGGAGTGGTTAAAAGAGAAGAAATACAAGCCGGTAGCCAATATCGAAAACCAGTCTTTTGCAGCGGAGCGCTTGCCTGGCAACCAGTATAACCACGATACGATCGGGATGTTGGCATTGGATGCCAGCGGGAATATATCTGGCGCCTGTACCACAAGTGGGATGGCTTTCAAAATGCATGGGCGTGTGGGAGATAGTCCGATTATTGGTGCTGGGCTGTATGTCGATAATGAAGTTGGAGGGGCCACATCTACGGGAGTGGGTGAAGAAGTGATACGCAATGTAGGTAGTTTTTTGGTTGTCGAATTGATGCGGCAGGGATATACGCCTGAAGATGCCTGTAAAGAAGCTGTTATGCGTATCGTGAAGAAAAAACCTGCGATTGCCAAAGAAATCCAAGTTGGATTCTTAGCCATCAATAAAAAAGGTGAATATGGTGCATATGCTTTACAACAAGGTTTTTCCTATGCAGTTTGCGACGGTGAACAGCAAGATTTACTCATCAAGGGAAAGCATTACTATTAAGATGAGGCGTGTCTGAATATGAGATCTTAGTGTTCAGAGATCATATAACGTAGACATTTATTTTGCAGTGATAGTAGGAGAAGTCATTGTATCATCAGCATTTAGGTGTTTGAATAATTAAATTAAAATACACAATAATATAAAAAGTATGAAAGCAACATTTGGAGGAGGATGTTTTTGGTGTACAGAAGTTATTTTCCAAAACACGGAAGGCGTGACATCAGTTTTGCCGGGATATATGGGCGGACACATAGATAACCCTACTTATGAGCAGGTTTGTACCGGTACTACGGATCATGTTGAGGTTGTTGAATTAGAGTATGATGAGGAATTGGTTAATTACGAGGATCTGTTGAAAATATTCTTTAAGACACATAATCCAACGACATTAAACCGTCAGGGCAACGATGTGGGTACACAGTATCGATCAGTTGTATTTTATCATAACGAAGAACAGGAGATCTTAGCAAAGAATTTCATTGATGAGTTGGACAATGAAGACGTGTATGAAGATCCTATCGTTACTGCAGTTGAGCCCGCTTCAACATTTTGGCTTGCCGAGGATTATCACCACAATTATTTCAACACCCATCCTGAAAATCCCTTCTGTTCGGTTGTTATTGCGCCGAAACTTCAAAAATTCTTTAAAGAATTTAAAGCATAAAAAGACAACATCAAAGTAACAGGAAGAGTTTCAAATGAAATAAAGGTGTAAAATAGGTTTTTGATATGCCGCAAATGTACAAACGAAGTATAGGATAAAAAATTGATAAGCATAAAAAAGGCTCGAACTGATCTTCGAGCCTTTTTTACGTACAGTATATGATTTAGAACATTTCCATCTGTCCTTTATCGTCGATTTGGATATCGTTTGGATTGGTTATTTCCAAGGTGATATCATCATTTTTGTCTGCTGGCTCATCCCCTTTTTGAGGAGTTGCTGTTGCGGTAGCTGTTGTTTCTACAGCAGCTTCAGTTGGTTGCGCTGTAGTTGTAGTATTTGCAGAAGTCGCCGTTGCTTTTTCTTTTTGACTTAAATCTTCGTCAGCAGTCAAGAGGACAACTGATTTTACGGTATGAAACGACAGACGATTTCCTTGCGCTTTTATTCCTTTTACATCGATGATTTCAGTCAAAGGTTGATCAAGAGTTTCTTCCGTTTGGGATTTGCCTTTTAAAATATCCAATTTGACGATGGGTTCAGTCGCATTACTCATTAAGATCAGTTTTGAACCTGCGTCTTCATTGATAAAGGAAATGCGCTTTCCAATAGGTTGATCGTCAAATTTAAAACGTTTGACAAAATATGTTCCGCTTTTTCCATCCTGATGGATTACAGTATAGACGTGGTCTGGATAATATTTTTCGATGCGGATCATTTTCTCATCAAAGTGGTTACTCAAATCAAAGTTTGATAATTCGTAGCTACCGTCCGAGAGTACTATTAATATCTTGTCATCGCCATCGAACTCACCCAAATACTGACCACGTTCATCAGCATTTAGCCGTTTCATAATGGTGTCGTACCATATTTTTCGTCCGGCCAATGTGGATACACCGGAGCTTTTAAAGCTGATTTTTTTAACAGGATATTTGGATACAATATTTCCTTGCGAAGCACGCCCTTTGATCGCTATTTCAGCAAAGTCCATATCAAAATTTAACTTGCGCAATTTTGTATGCGGTTTAAGCTGTATGTTGACTACCTCAGCTTCACCGTTCGGATTGGCTGTGAAATACAGAATTTTAGATCCTTTGGAACCTTTGGATACATCATATTCCTTATCCCGAGTGACACCCACCACAGCGAAACGTTTGATAAAACTGGTGCCCGTTTCACCTTCTTTATAGATGGCGTTATAGATTGTCCGCTCATCGCCTTTTTTGAACACAGCAACGTGGATAATTCCCTTTCCGACAAACACTTTATCCTGGATTTTACTGACAACGTATTTACCGTCCTCACGGAATACAATAATATCGTCTATATCAGAACAATCGCATACAAACTCATCTTTCTTCATGCCCGATCCAATAAATCCTTCTTCACGATTGACATAGAGTTTGGTGTTTGCCAAGGCAACTTGGGTAGCTTCTACTTTGTCGAATATGCGCAGTTCGGTTTTGCGTTCACGGTCTTTACTATATTTTTCACGTAACTTTTCAAACCATGCAATGGCATATTCTGTCAGTTGGCGTAAATGACGTTTGACTTCTTTGATCTCATTTTCGAGCGTCTTCATCATTTCGTCCGATTTTTTAACATCGAAACGTGTAATGCTGCTCATGGGTTTATCGATCAATTTCTTGTAATCTTCGGGGCGTATGTCCCGATAAAATTGATCAAAGAATGGTTCAAACAAGCGATTTAGAACTTGCACAACGGTATCGAAGTCACCTGCATTTTCGTAATCCGGATGTTTGTACATCCCATTCTGGATAAATATTTTTAATAGACTACTGAAGAATATTTTCTCTTGAAGATCGTTCAAACGAATCTCCAATTCTCTTTTCAATAGGTTTTTAGTGTTTATGGTATTCTCGATGAGAATATCATTGACACTCATAAAATGAGGTTTCTCATCCTTGATCACACAGGTATTGGGCGATATGGAGACCTCACAGGCTGTAAAGGCGTACAGGGCATCGATCGTTACATCCGGAGATATTCCGGGTGCTAAATGCACAATGATCTCGACATTTCCCGCGGTATTGTCCTCTATTTTTTTAATCTTAATCTTCCCTTTATCGTTGGCTGTAACGACACTTTCAATAAGACCGCCGGTTGTGGTTCCGAAGGGAATTTCTGTAATGGCGAGCGTCTTTTTGTCACGTTCCTCAATCTTTGCCCGTACACGGATTTTACCGCCACGTTGACCTTCATTATAATTTGAGACGTCGGCCATACCACCAGTAGGAAAGTCTGGGAATATATTTGGACGTTCACCGTTTAATACCTGAATTGACCCGTCAATAAGCTCAATGAAATTATGCGGCATGATCTTCGTCGCCAGCCCTACTGCGATCCCTTCGGCTCCTTGAGCCAATAATAGCGGGAATTTTACCGGTAAGGTAACAGGTTCGCGATTACGGCCATCGTAACTCAATTGCCACTCTGTTGTTTCGGGGTTAAAAACCACGTCATTGGCAAATTTGGATAGTCTTCCCTCGATGTAACGAGGAGCAGCCGCAGAATCGCCCGTAATGGGGAAGCCCCAATTCCCCTGACAGTCGATCAAAAGGTCTTTCTGTCCCAATTGTACCATGGCATCGCCAATAGAAGCATCACCATGTGGGTGATATTTCATCGTATTTCCGATGACGTTAGCAGCTTTATTATATCTACCATCATCCATTTCCTTTAGGGAATGGAGGATACGACGTTGTACGGGTTTTAAACCGTCATTAATATGTGGTACGGCTCTGTCCAAGATAACATAGGAGGCATAGTCCAAAAACCAGTTTTCGTAGAGACCCGATAAAGGTATCGTCTGACTTCCGCTTTCTGTTTTTCCTGATCCCAGGTCGTCTTGATTATCTTCCTTTGGGAAGTTTGTTTCGTCACTCATTTACTCAGCAATAGATTAAATTGTACAATACAGAAATGTTCGAAATATTATTTTATTCGAACGTGTAAAAATACAAAACCATTTTGTTTTATCACAGTGAAACTATGAAAAGTTAAAAAAATTAGCTTTTGAAACTAATATAATTAGTTTTATGGGGTGTCGGGAACCAAATCATACCAATAACAGGGGATATTCCATGGATCGAGATGAAATTGCTCTGTCACCTGAAAACCTGTTTTCTCCAACACATTTCGCGACCCCTTGTTTTGGATATGTGTGATGGCATGTACATCAAAATGGGTCAGGTGTTCTCGATAGTACTGCATACAGGCTAGCGCCGCTTCTGTCGCATAGCCTTTGCCCCAGGACTCCGTTCTGAAACGATAGCCGAGATCTAGAAATCCAATCCGCCCATTTTCCAATTCGTCAATATATTTGAATCCCGTCCAGCCTATCCAGTCGTTGCTTGATTTCTCAACGACCCCTAGACGACCTATACCGTATCGCTCATATTGTTGCTGAATATGGGTGATTACTTTTTTTATTTCTTCAATGGATTGTACAGGTTCGTTATTCAGAAAAGTATGAACCTCCGGCTGTGAATCCATTGCGAAAAAATAAGCAGCATCATCCAGCTGTATCGGGCGGATAATTAAACGTTCGGTTTCCAGTATTGGTAGGTATTTTTCCATAGTTTTTTATTCATGTTGAATGACTTGATCCTTAGTTATAGCCAAAGCTTATCGATATCTTTCTTCAGTATTTTTTCTTTCATTTCTTCCTCAAAGTCTCCAAATTGATCACTTTTGACGGATTTACTGATTCTGCCAGCTTCGAGTACCAAGATTTCATCGCAGGTATCTTTTAAAGTGGAAAAGATATGGGAGGAAATCAATATGATCTTTCCCATTGCTTTTAGACGGAGAATAATTTCTGTAAGAATGATACTGCTCTGCAGATCAATACCATTAAATGGTTCGTCCAGAATATAGTAATTATTGTTCTGCAGTAACGTTGCCGTCAGCGCAAGCTTTTTTTTCATCCCTGTGGAATAAGAGCTTGCATATTCCTTCAGCGGCAATTCGAAAATATTTCTTTCACTAAGATTTTTGATCTTCTTTCCACGCGCATCTGTTAGCAGATAAATATACTCTTCACCTGTCAGCTTCGACATGAAATAAGGATCCGAGGTTAAGTAGCCTAAATTATTCTTTAACGGTTGCAGAGCAGATGTTATAGTGCCTGTGGCCGTTTCAAGTCCTGCAAGACAACGAAATAGGGTTGTTTTTCCTGCACCATTTTCGCCAACAATGCCATATACCTTTCCACCGCTAAATGTATAAGAGATCTCGCGGAGTACCTGATGTTGTCCAAAGGATTTACTGAGATTCGTAAGCTCGATCATAAATGATTTTTAAGGTTGTTGATGGCTTTAATGTAATAAAAGGGCAATAGCGCAAGTATCAATGGATAAAAGCTAAAACAAAGCACTAAAGCAAAGCCTTCCGGGAAATTGATTTCTCTTGGGTAAGCGACATATTTTAATGTAATTGCAAAAGGAAGCAGAAAAAGTATACCTCCCAGCACAATGCAGGCATTGAATAACGCTGAGGGAAAGAGAAGGACGTAAACAAGGAGGAGAGGAAATGCAACTAGAAGACATTGCAAAATTCCCCGTCGAAATTTTCGCATGAGAAAGCCTCTTGGTGTATGATTATCATTCCAAAGGTAAAAAATCGGCTCCGGTAATTGATAATATAAAACGCAGGTGAGCCCAATGCATGCAACACAAAACAAGACAAGATTGGGATTGGCAGCATAAAAACCTATTCCAGCCAATAGATATAAAACGATTAAAAGAAGGTAACTCCGACGGAATCCGATAATAAATTCAAAAGGTTTTTTTGCGAATGGCGTCGGAATGGACTTGCCAAAAGCCTTAAATGTCAAAAATGCAAAAAGTGCAGCTAATACAATCAAAAAAAGTACATATGGCCAATGATTATGAAGGAGAAGAATGACAAACGAAGGGATAACGACCAAGGCATTTTCCCATAGTCTGATTTTGTGAAAATCTCTTCTGCTGAATATGTTTTTGAGAAAATCATTCCTGTTTTTTTCCGTGAGTAGAAAAAGCAGTTGAAAATTACCCAGTATCAGGGCATAATAGCCAAAAATAGGGTATTGAAACAAAGCATAATAGACTAAGTAGCATAACCCAACCAATAGGAGATATGCGATCGGAACAGGTAGTCCTGTAGCTTTGATATGACGAACGAGTAATTTGTATTGGAGCTTTAAATAATTGCTTACCATGATAATTCAAACTTAGATAAATTACCTTTTATATGCAATATAATTGCATAGCATATAACGGCAAGTATTCGGTCCGATCTGTTCTTTTCGGCACTCCTGTTCGCTAAGCAATTTACCGATCTTTCACGTTGTCCATTGAAAAACTGATGATAGCGGAAATCCCTGTTTGCCTCGCATGCGTTTTCGAGACCTTTAAAGGCTAGTTGGCCTTGTGCCTTCGTTGCCAGCTCAGCATATAGGCCAGTGCAAGCAGCAAAACCACTGCATTGCCATACATAATGACGGGAATTCGAAGAATAACATCACTATAGTACAGGCCAGCAAGCAGTGCGCCAAGGCCTATTCCCGCTTCGAGCGAGATATACATGGTTGCTACGGCCTTGCCACGATGCTCGGGTAAGCTGAGGTCAATTGTCCAAGCATTGACAGCAGGCGAGAGTATGCCGGTGCCTGCCCCATAGATGCTTGCACCGATCATCATTCCAACAAAGCTATTGCCCATTCCGATAGCAACAAGTGCAATGGCAATAATGATTATTCCAACAACAATGACTTTCGGTCTTCCGTAACGGTCCGAGACTTTGCCGGATACAAAACGTATCAGTACCGATGCAATCGTAAAGGCCAGGAAAAATAGTCCTTTGTTTTTAATTCCTAAATATTCACTCCAGTCAGGAATTAAGGTTAGAATAACTCCATAAGCTGTGTAGGATAAAAAGGTGACGATTCCAGCGGGTAGCGCGCGCCATTCGATGATATCCTTGCGGTTTATTTTGAGCATCGAAAGATTAAATTTCTGTTTTTTTGCCAGTGTCTCCTTCATGTTAATGACGATAATAATGGAGAGAAGTGCCATGAGAGATGAACAGTAGAACATGATATTGATGCCAAAGGCCTCAAAGATGGCGCTGCCAATCGCTGGGCCAACAGCTGTACCGATGCTAAAAGCGAGTCCATGCATACCCAATGCTTCACCCCATCTTTTTTGGGGCACTAAATCAGCTACGTAAGCAGACGTTGAAGTCGGTTTAAAACCCGTAGAAAAGCCATGTATCAATCGTAGGAATAAAAAACCGGCGACAGACGTCAAGATAGGATAGAGAAATCCACAGATGAAACAGACGATGGATCCAATTGCCATGACCGGCACCCGCCCCCATCGGTCGGTCAATTTTCCACTGAAAGGCCGCGAAATTCCTGCGGTCAATGTAAACAAAGCGATGATTAAACCTTTGTATTCTGCTCCGCCCAAACTGCTCAGGTAATTAGGGAGCTCGGGGATAATCATATTGAAACTCGAAGAGAATAAGAGCGAGCTTAAGCAGAGTAAAATAAATTGTAACGTGTAGATGGATTTCTGTTCAGCTGGCATGGCGGAATTTTATTGTGGAATGTGGCAAATGTACAGTTTTCGGAGCGATGAATGGATTCTTAAACCAATTTTTGTCTAGAAATCTCACTACAGAAGATCGTTGTTGCTACAGCAACATTTAAGGACTCCGCCTGCCCTAAGCGTGGGATGGTAATGGCTTGATCGATCAATGCTGTTATTTCTTTGCTAATACCGTTTCCCTCATTGCCCATAACAATCAAGCCTTCATCGGTCCATTGGGTTTGATAGATGGATTGACCATGCAGTAGTGCACCATACACCTTCAGACCACTTGACTGTATAAATTCCCCTAAATCGGTATAATAGATCCGAAGTCTTGCCAGTGAGCCCATAGTTGCCTGTACTACTTTAGGATTGTAGGCGTCCACGGTACCTATAGAGCATATAATATGTTTGATGCCAAACCACTCCGCGGTGCGGATAATAGTGCCTAAATTGCCCGGATCCTGTATATCATCAAGCACAAGACTAAATTTATTTTTTAAGTTGTCTGATACAATCGTTTGTTGAGAGGGTAGTTTGACCAAAGCGAGAATTCCCTGCGGCGATTTCAACGCACTAATCTTTTGAAATTCAGTCTCCGTCAGTTCCTGGCATTTTATATTATGCGAGATTTTACCCACTTTTGTGCTGGCGTCGCCCGTATAGAAAATGGACTCAACCTGATAGCGAGAAGAGATAAATTCCATGACGGACTTTATACCCTCCACGATAAAAAGGCCCTGCTGTTTTCTAAACTTTTTATTTTGCAGAGACGTTATTAGACTGATTTGCGCTTTTGACAACATTTTTATTGATGATTAATTACCCTCGTTTTATCGGATTTGCAAGTATAACCTTTTTAGTGGCACTTTTTGCATCCTGCCGGTCTTCAAAATACCTTGACGATGACCAAGCTTTGGTTACAAAAGTACAGATTTCTGGTGTTACCCCTGCATTGAAAGAATCATCCGAAACATATATTTCCAATCAAATAAGACCTAATTCAAGGGTAAATCTCTTTATTTACAATACGTTCAATACTACAAACGGCCGCTATAAAACCAAGAAAATTCGGAATGTCGGTGAACCACCTCATTTGTTAGATTCGGCAATGGTCGATTTGTCCGCTAATCAAATCCGGCGATTTTTGTTTTCAAAAGGATATTTTAAAGCCAAAGTAACACCCGAAATCGCTGTTTCTAAGAAGCGCGCGCATATAGACTTTAAGGTTGATGCTGGTGCTCCTTATCAAATTAGAGGTGTAGATCGTAACTTTGAAGAAGCAGATATAAAAGATATCTTTGAGCGTGAGGTGCTGCCAAAGACTGCCGTCAAGCCAAATACGCAATATGATGCAGCAAAATTACTCGATGAAAGAGAGAAACTTTATGTTTCGATGCGGAACAACGGATATTACGATTATTTGCGGCAGTATATGCGTGCAGGTATTGATTCGGCTATAGCGGGTAATTTGATCGACCTCAAAATCAATGTCGAAAATCCATCGGATTCTACGATACATAAAAAGTATCAGATTGACAGTGTTTATATGACCATAAGGAATTATGGTACAATGTCGAAGAAGTCGCCGCGTCGCATTCAAGATTCAGCTAAACGACTCTTATTTGTTGATGAAACGAATAGCTTTCGTTGGAAACCGTTAGAGCGTTATATGTATTTGCGGTCAGGGAATTACTATTCGTTACAAGAGGAAAATAAATCCTATGACCGATTGTATGAGATGAATGGATTTCGTTCTGTCAAAATACAGTTTGTCAAGAAGGATTCCAATAAGCTTAATGTGCATTATGATTTTGTTCCAAGACCTCGAATGGGAAACCAGATAGAAGGTGAGTATACCTTTAGTTCGGGTATGAGTGGGTTCAATATCGGAAATACTTTTTCGCAACGTAATATTTTTGGAGGGTCAGAGCAATTGGAGGTTAAATTGCGCTACGGAGTTTTGTTTGACCCGCGATTGGCAGGAGGGCTTTCCAGTAAGATCTTTAACAATGATTTTCAGGCAGGGGTCAACTTGGTTATTCCGCGCTTGATGGTTCCTTTTCATATAAATCCGGGAGGGAAATTTGGCTTGCCTAAAACGACCTATTCCATGACATTGCAATTATTTGATCAGGATAAAACCTATTCAAACCGTTATTTTATTACGTCCTTAAATTATTCCTGGTATGAAACGGAGAACAAGTACCACAGCTTCACACCCATCGTATTGGAGTACCGGGATGGGCGCCTAGATTCCAATTTCCGGAACAAGCTCGTGCAAGAAGGCTATCAGCTGTATGTGCGGAGTAACGACCGCCAGTATTTCGGTCTGGGGACCCAGTATACCTTTGTGTTGAATGGAAAAAAATTGAATAGCAAGGAAGATTTTCAATATTTCAGAGGGACATTGGATGTTAGTGGAAACTTTTTGGATCTTATTAGTTCTTTGGCAAAATTGCCTAAGAATGCCGACGGAGAGAAAAAAATCTTTGGTGTGCCTTTTCTCCAGTATGCCAAAACTGAACTCGATTATCGTTTATATCGAAATCTTGGAGGAAATAGACAGTTTGTCTTCCGTTTTAATCCAGGGATAGCAATTCCATATGGTAACAACTCCAAATTGTTGATTTTTGAGAAGAGTTTCTATAGTGGCGGAATGAACGGTATCCGTGCTTGGCAGGCACGTACGTTGGGACCGGGTGCTTACAACCGCCAGAGTTTAAGTGAAGACCTGCGTTTAAATCTGCGTAATCTGGATCAACTCGGCGAAATTAAATTGGAAGCGAACGCAGAGTATCGTTTCCGGTTGCTCAATAATTTTTTGGGAGCCAAAATGAACGGAGCGACATTCGTAGATATGGGGAATGTTTGGCGTCTCAAGAAAGATGAAGAATTGAACCCCGGAGGAGAGTTTAAAATCAATAAATTTCTTGGGCAAGTCGCGATTGGTACCGGTTTTGGACTTCGTTTCGATTCAGACTATTTTGTGATCCGTTTAGATGCCGGACTTAAACTTAAAGACCCTCAGTTTTCAGGGGCCGATCAATGGGTTATTAAGCACTTTTTTGATTCTAAAGAATTTAAGGCACAGTACTATGAAACCCACAAACCAGACCGATACAATTTTATTCAATATAATTTTGGTATTGGTATGCCGTTTTAAAGCACCACGCTTCATTTATTTTGACTTGCTTTCATTGATACGAAATCTAGGTAGACCTTGGCGCTAACCAATAAGATTTTTGAGACTTGAAAAAATGGATTCGAAAATTTTGCCTAAATCTAACCCCTGGGAATGATTGAATAAAAAGAAAACAATGGCAAGCGCAATGGCTGTCATAATCACTTTTTTAAACATATAAGCGATTCCTAGTACGATAGCAGGAATAACTAAAAACATCAATCCACTAATGGCAAATGGAGAAAGGCCGCTATCACTCTTGTAGATGTAAAATAGGCGCCCTTTAGATGTTTGCTGGTTTTTATGGCTAAAGAAAACGAATGTTGATGACTCAATTTTCTGATTTGGGACAGCAACACCATCGTGAAACTGTAAAGGCTGAGAGAAACCATTGATCGTAAATAAGTAATTGCCATTGATGGTCTCGTTGGTATTTCCCAAGGAATCCAATGCAATAACTGCTAACTTTCCGTTTTTTGAAAGATTTTCTTTGACGATAAAGTTTTGGATATTTTGCTCTTGAGCAGCAGCCCAAAAAGGTATCATTAATAGAAAAAATATAATCTTTTTCATTTTTTTATTTTATACAAGTCTACATTGACCCACGCTGAATTTATTCTCCTAGTGTCAAGATCGCCTGGAACGTCGGCAGGGATCAACAAGCTTTATCCAATTTCTTTGAATTAAGACTGCAATTTTAGGTATTTTAATTTTCTTTTGGAAATGTTTAAAGTTTCCGATATACCGACACTTTTTAGTCGTACTCAGTCTCCTTTTACGGCAACAAGATAATGGAGGAGCCAGAGAGGCTCAGACCATTTGCATTTTTTACTTAAATAATCTTGTGTTCAATTAAATTTTACTAATTTTGACGCTAACCATATAAACTGTTGTCAATGAGGAGTATATTATTATTTTCTGTTTTGGTGAACGCTGTGTGTTTCGGCCAAAAAAATGAAAGTTATCTTATAAAACAAGAGCTATTCCTAGGAAATAAGCTAGCAAACTCCAAATCGACTTATGTGACCGTGTCTTCCAATAAGACATTATCGAAGCAAGCTTTTCCGTTGGAAATAAATACGAAAGCCATCACGTATACAGATCCGGAAAGACAATTCATCTTTTCGAGTTTATACCCAGATAGTAGCCTTAATGTTTTGTATTCGAGCATGTTGGCTGATGTTTTAATGCAATTGCATCAACCTATTTATTTTAATTTTCAAGGCGAGCAGACGATTGTCGATACGACTTCGCTCAAGAAGGAGATTCGGGTAAAAGCCCAGCATTGGGAGCTAACAGACGATGTCGCTGCAATGGTAGCTAACAATATGGCTGGTGTGGGGGCTGCGTTAAGCCAAGAGCTAAATCATGCCTATATAAACAAAGATTTCTTGAAAAGACTCCAAGTTGAGTCACAATTGGTGGACAGTAAAAGGTATAGCATGACAAAAAGCGATAAGCAGAAAGTATATTTAACCTTCAAAGATACTTCCAAACAGTTGGAAGGGGAGCTTGTGATTGCTAAGAAAGGCTGTAAACTTATCAGTCTAAATCAACGACAAACCTATACGTTTGATAATCGCCCTGTCTTAAGTACAACAAACATACAGCAATTGGAGACCATTATGCATCCTACTTACGACGAAACATATGCCGAAATGCTATTATCAAGCAGTTTTGTGAGCAAGAAATTATTGACCGATGGCGCAGTCGATAGTGTGAAAGTAGTGGAGTACATCAAGAAATACGATGCTATTTTTCCCAATGATAAGTTTTTTGTGCAGAAAAAGTTAAATCTACTTCAACAGATTAAAGACGATAAACAATACGACTTAACGTTGAAAAATACACCAGTAAATTTGTTGGCAGGAACACACCATCTCTCTAATCTGCTTTATAGAGGCGAGCTATCGAAGGACAAATTTATGGCTTTGATTCCTTTGCTGGACAAGGAAAAGAAATATAACTGGATACAGAATAGTTTGTACCAAGGGTATGCACCTTCGAAGGAATACCTATCTGCTAGTGAACAGATCGAACTATTATTGAATGGCTTTTCCGAATTGGAAAAACAATACATCTATCCTATGGTATTGTGGCAACGAATCGAGGATCTGGACAACGATCTACCACAATCTCGGAACCTATTTAATGAGCTGATGGGATTGAATGCTGATTATTGGACCAATGGAAATGCCGGGCGGTATGCTTTGATGATATATCAGCGGATGGTGCCGATTGATGAGGTGTTTAGCAGGCAAATGTTAAATGATATCATTGCAAAATTAACAACACTTTATGATACGGATCAAACTAAGGATAGACATATAACACGGGCGCATCTTGCCACCGCCTATTATTTTGCTTACCAATTAGTTCATAAAAATGATAGAAGAGAGGCCTTGGCCTATTTGGAGAAAGCTGCACTATATTCTCCAAAAAAAGATGCTGAAATTGCCTATGATTCTTATTACGATACGAACTTTTTAAAGGCTAAAAACAACTATTCGGAAGATTATCTGACCGAACTGGCTTCGACGGGCCAGAAGGATGTTGCCTTATCAAAATACATTAAAGAGTTTTTGACTGTGCAGGGAACAAGCTACAGGGGCCTACGTGATTTTTATCAACATTACTATTCAGATCAGAAGTTTAGCGAATTTTTTATGCAAAAAGTTGTTTCGCAGTTACCGGAAGCCCCTAATTTTATTTTAAAGAACTTACAAAATGGTCAAACAACAAATGATGATTTGAAAGGTAAATGGACATTGGTGGATTTTTGGGGTACCTGGTGTGGACCATGTGTTGCAGAAATGCCGAAACTCAATGATTTTTATGACCAGCTCAGGATAAATAAAGAAAGGTCGCAAAGAATTGGTTTTGTCAGTATTGCGTGTAGTGATACAGAAGATAAAGTGAAAAATTTTATTGCCAAAAACAATTATACGATACCCGTACTCATGTCGGACAATCGGGTGGAACGAGATTTTAATGTGCAGGGTTATCCGAGCAAGTATATTCTAACACCGGAGGGGAAGTTGATAGCGATGCCATTTGGTTTTGACTGGCAGCAGTTGTTAGAAGAAATAGCGTTTTTTTAACATAGTTCTCGCTATTTTATAATGTTTTTATCTAATCCCTATGAAATGAATAGCTAGTCATTGACCTTTTCATATACTTTTTTTTGTGCTACTTTCGTTATATTTAAACAGAAAGGGAATTAATTGATATTATAGCTAGAAATAATGTTAAAGCATTTAAAGTATATAGACGGCACATCAGATAAATTTTGGAAAATTCAAACAACTGGAGTAAGACATACCGTAACCTACGGTCGAAACGGAACGGCCGGACAAAGTAAAAGTAAAACATTCGACTCGGAAGCAGCCTGTCTAAAGGATGCCGAAAAGCTAATTGCTGAGAAGATAAAAAAAGGCTATTCTGAAGACGGTACTTTAGGCGTCGATCGTAGTGAAAAAGATTCAGCTGTTCGACCGCTTTCGGTTGCTAGCCGACGGAAAGAAGAAGCGGTAGAGTCACTGAGACTACTTATCAAAGAGGCAAGGATTGAAAATATCATCCCATTTTTGGAAGAATACGCTAGTGGCAACCTCGAAGTTTTAAAAAAAGAAATTCGTGCTGCCAAGCGCTACTGGGTTGATTATAGTGATCTCTCCAAAGATCCTGAATTTAAAAGTAAAGCCCAATACAACTGGGGTATACGAGGTACGAAGACACAGCAACGAGCGGTGAAGTTGCTGGCTCTGGCCACATTTTCCGGCTCAGATGCGGGTAGCTGGGATATTTTTCATGAGCTTTTAAATCAAGCGAAGAGCCATGACGTGATGCAAATCCTAAACTATGCCAAACCCAATTGGTTGGGCGGTTATTTATTGCAGTTAGTTCGTAAAAATGATTGGCAACGCATTACATATGATAATCTTCGCTTACTGGAGCAAATGGGACATATCGATTTTGAACCAGAGCTCTATGCAAGCTCCATTTCTGGTTTTAATCATTATGAATCAAAAAGGTTTTTTGAACAACTCACCACCGATGAATTGACAATCCAAAGAGATATTCCATTGGTGTTTGCTTACGAAACAGGGATTCAAAATGCCTATTGGAATTATGATTATCAGCATGCCGTCAATGAACTCTTATGGGATAAGGTGTTCGACACATTATTGGCCAATGGGAAAATTGATCCAGAACTTATCATCACCGGAGCGCTTGAAGCTCAAACCAAAAACTGGAATATTAATCTCAAAAGCTATTTCAGAAAGCTTATTGAACGGATGAAGCTTTCTGAAGATAAAGTGATCGAATACCAGCAAAAATTCTTTTCCTTATTGCATGCTGAATCTAGTGCCGTGATCAATTTTGTAGTTGATTATCTGAAGCCATTCCTCTCGCATAAGGATTTTCATTTACAGGAGTTTTTGGATTGGGCAGAATGTATCTTTATGCGGAGCGATGTTAAGTCAAGCCTGAAGACCCTTTTGATTCAATTTGATAAGCTATTGAAGCAAAAGCCAGCGTGGCGCGAACGATTTGTTTTACTGGCTGCAGATCTATTTATGATTTCGGACCTACAGTTGCAGGAAAGGGCAAGTAAGTTTATCTTAAAAAATCAGCATGAGCCTTTGGAAGCGTTATCTGACAAGCTTCAATTATATCAAACGCAAATGATGGGAACAATAGCGGTTGACCTAAAGCATCTTTTTCAAAAAGAGGGTTATTCAGAAGCTGAAATCTTGGCTGAGCTGAGCGGCCGTTCCGCCGAACGATATGTCTATCAGCCGACAGAATTTCGTTGCCTGAACGAAGCTTATGAATATCCGCAGACCTGGAACGAATTGTTTTTCAAGGTGGGAGAGGTCATCGGAGGCTCGGATCCTATTCAGGTGGAAATACTAATGAATGCCTGGGTGCAACAGACGGCCGTTTTTCCCCCCGACTATCAGATACAATTGGAGCCTTACATTAAGCAGCTAACAGGATCTTATCGTGAATCATCTTGGTACAACCATTTTTCAGGCGCCTTTATAAATATGTATTATAAGCCGACTGTAGTATATAAAGATAAAGATCGATACCACAATTACTCCAAATGGGTGAGTTTGATGGGCAGCCAATTGGAGTTACTGCAACGTTATCGGATTGATGGCATCTGCTTACCGCTGTTGAGTCTGCCGACGCATAAGCCGTTTTGGATTGCACCCTCCATACTCGTGCAGCGCATTTTGGCTTATCAGGAAGCAGACGTGAAAATTAATTTATTGGACTTATCCATTGCGCTAAGCCGTACAGTTCGTGAAGATTTAGAGGGTATCGAAGTACTGATAAAGCAAATTAAGGAACAGCAATTCCAAGATGTGATCAGTTATGCCCTAGGCCTGGATTCGATGAAACTATATCAACAATCCTGGCTGAAGAATTTATTGTCTTTCAAAGATTCCGATCAGGCAAGCTGGATTGGCGTATGGGCAACCGTGGCCCGTACGCATCATCGCGATACTTATTTTGAAGAATTTACCAAAGAGCCTTTGGCAGACATCCCCTTTGCTGCGGAGCCATTTCGTCCGGTATTGCAAATAGAACCAACGTATTATAACGGTTACAATTACACGACTAAAAAATCGGAAAAGGTATACAATGGTGATAAGCTGACGTATTATTTTCCGTCTTTCAAACACGGAGCTGAGACTTTTTTGTATCATAAAGATCTTTTTAATCGTGGCAATGATACGCTGTTGGCTTATTATTTGTATAGGGCGGATGTCCCTTTTATGCATAGCTTAATGCCGCAGAATACAGAAAGTCTTTCCATGTTCTTAACGGTGGGATTGAATGGTAAAAGTGATATTGGCGGAAAATCTTCAGCAGCTTATCTGCAGGAGATGTTGTACGATTTTTTCCGCTTTGATCAACAGTCCAATCTGTATCTGGCAACTTCGTTTTTCAATAAAGAGAAAGAAGTGCGTGCGATGGCGGTTGAAGTCATTTTGGCTGCAATTAACGAAAATAGATTGGACACCGCGGAATTAGGTGTGCAACTGGGACTGCTGCTCGGTAACGGCTATGGGCCAATTGGGCGATGCGTGGAAGTTCTGGAGCAATGTCGCGATATATCTTCGAAGCATAACAATGCGTTATTGCAGTTGCTGGAGATGGCTTTTATTCATTATAACATTGCCGAAAAGATGCCCACGAATTTTAAAAAGCTCATCGAATACTATTACGATTTGATGAATAAGGAACAATACAGTTTTTCAGCTGAACTGCAAGAGGTTTTTGGGAAGCTAGAGATATACAAGAGTTTACAACCCATTTTGAAAAAAATAAGACAATAAATATGGCCGAGCAAGATATAGCGATTAGCTATGCAAGAAATTCACAACTGACCCACCAATCGGGTATTCAGCAATTAGTATTAGCTCATCAGTCCGAATTGACAGAAGTCGCCAACGTGCCTTGTTTCTTTTGGGGGAGTTTGACGGATCCTCTGTTGACTTCTAAATGTTTGTTGACCTTGTCGAAAGTTGTGCGATCGAGTTTTGGACCCGTACCTCCGAGTTTACGGGATCCTATCGTTTCAGCTGGTACAAACCAGATTCGTTTCGAGGGATTTTCTTCCTGTAACGGTGTTTACGCACGTTTAGATTTATTGGAAGATGCTATTGATGGTGAGTTTATTACCAGTGGTACAACCAATGTAGATTTCAATGAACCGATGCTCAATGCATTAAACGCTGTCAAGAAGACCGAAAAGATGGTGTTGGGAGTAGGAAGCAATGAGGTTTCTATTCGTACTGATAAAGCCAAAGTGACTGAGAAGAAAGTAAGTTTGCCACCACGCTGGATCAAAGGGCTGACTTCCGTTCAATTATATCTGGCGGGTATGGAGCTTCAGTTTGAATTAAATAAAATTCAGCTTATCCAATTATTTCAGGGCATTCCCAAAGGGAATGTGAAAGGGGAGTTCTATTTGACGAAAAGGGCTAACCGATTTGTCTTTTCACCCATAAGTACAGGCGATGCGGTACGTATTGGTGGTATTCAGCGATTGCGCCTATTGGAGGGGTTGGTGACCTATGCCGACAGGTTACTTGTTTATCAGGAAAAAGGAGGTGAGAGCGCGGCTTTTGTTGCCGACTTTGGTAAAATGAGACTGACTCTGGCTTTGTCACCGGATAGCTATCGCGGATTCTCGGGTGAAGGTAATGTGTTGGAAAATATGATTAAGGCCGTTCCTGATGAATGGGTTCACGCCGTGAATGGATTGCTTAAATCCAACGAGCTATTCGACCCAACAATGCTTTCCATTGAGCATGATGTCGACTTCGATACGATGGATACGCTCTCTGCTTCATTATCTTCCATCGGGTTGTTAGGTTATGATTTACATAGTCATCAGCATTATTATAGACGATTGCCTTTTAAGATGGAACGTATTTTAGCGTTGAATCCGCGGTTAAAAAATGCGAAAAAACTTGTTGCGACAGCAGGTGTACAGTTTGTCAAGAATACAACGGATTATATCGAGGCGAGAGTGGATGGATCCGGTGTGCAACATACTGTCATTATACAGGGCGATAAGTTTCAATGTACCTGTAACTGGTTTACTAATCATCAGGGAAAGAGGGGGCTATGTAAACATATACTCGCGGTAAAGATGCTGAATGGGTAGCGAAGAGCGCATCATGTTTTTCCCCTTTATGGTAAAACATGATGCAAAATACATTACGAACTGAACATCTAAAAATGTCGCAAGGAAAATAGAAAAATAGTGTCGTGCAAAAGTTAGAAAGGTTTTGTTAATAATTCATTAATTGATTAATTTAAGGAAAATTTTCAATTATGAAATCTAACAGCCTATTTATTTTCCTTATTGTTTTTCTAACAGCAGTAGCCACTCCTGTCTTTAGTCAACAAAATTTTAACTTTTCATTTGATCAACCGATTAATGCTCCATGGTTCAAGATAGGCGATACGACGGTTTTTAAAAGTAGTATAGACCAAAATACATATTATAGTGCAAAAGGAGCGCTTCGGATTGAAAGTCTAAAAAAGAACAGCGCTTTCGGAGGAATTATGATGTGGTTACCATCAAATTTAAAGGGCGATTCCATTGAAGTGTCTGCGATGATTAAGCGCGAGAACATCATCGCGGGGTCTTATGCGTCGATGATGTTACGGATAGATCCCGAAATCTTTTTCGATAATATGGCTAACCGCCAAATGAATGGGACAAAAAACTGGGAAAATATTAAGCTGAAAACTAAATTGGTGCCAAACCAGACGGAAGGGATCTCCATTGCGTTTTTTCTTTCTGGAGAAGGTAAGATGTGGGTTGATGATGTGCTCATTACTGTAGATGGTAAGGATATTACCAAGGAAGCGGGAATGTTTGTGCCATTTGCGAAAGAAATCAGTGAACCTGCAAGTTCGGGGATATCTGACTTTAATAGTACGCCCAAGATTGATCAACGCTTAGTGGATCTGGGACGAATATGGGGATTTCTGAAATATAGGCATCCAGCGATAGCGCAAGGGAAGTATGATTGGGATCAACAGTTATTTAAGTCTATAAATGCTGTTATTATGGCAAAAGATAATAAATCTATTGAGGCACATTATGCTGCGCTGTTAGACAGTGTCGGTACGACGGCTAACTACGCTAAGCCACTGCTTGAAAACGTCGTTCACGAAATAGATTATAGCTGGATCGATGAGCTTCCATTTAAGGATGATCTTAAAGATAAACTGAAGCGTATTCGTTACAGCAGTTTCGATCAGCATCACTACTTTGGTTTTACTGGTGGCGCAGGTAATGTGCTTTTCAAGAACGAGAAAAAATATGAAAATGTATTATCAGCGGACGTGGGATTTCGGTTGTTAACGCTTTTTCGCTTCTGGAATATGATCGAGTATTTTTCTCCTTATAAACACCTGACGGACCCGAAATGGGAAGCGGTTTTAAAAGCCGCTGTGCCCGAAATGATCCTTAGTCGGGATGATCGTTCTTATGGACTTTCACTTCTCAAGATGATATCTCAAGTAAAAGATGCACATACCGGACTTTGGAGCACGCCGAAAGGGCTGATAAATTATTATGGCAAGTACCGTATGCCAATAGAGATCCGAATAATAGAGGGAAAAGCCGTGGTGACTAAAGTCTTTGAGAGTGAGCAATCTGGAGATAAACTTAGCATAGGAGATGTGCTCATCAGTAAGGAACATAAAAAGATTGAAGAAATCAGAGATTCACTATGGGCTTATATGAGCACACCGAATGAAGCTGTGGCCAACCGCGATCTTGCTAGAAAGCTTGTGACAAGCAGTAGCGAGCTTGTAGCCTGTGAAATAGTGCGTGATGGCGAACCTATTACAGTAAATATTGTTGCGATGTCTGCTAGCCAAATTAAACCTGCGCCAAAAGATACTGTAGCTTTTAAGATGCTGGATAATAATATTCTATATATTAATCATAGTTTATTGCGTGGTAAAATGATTACAGATAATAGGTTAAACTGGAGTAAGGTAAAAGGTATTGTGATTGATGACCGCAATTATCCCGGTGATTTTTTAGTGTTCAAGCTTACACCCTTGTTGTTGACCAAGCCTACTGATTTCGTTCGTTTTACCAGTACGAGTCTTCAATATCCTGGAACTTTTGTAATGAGCAGCCCATTACAAGTTGGGGAGAATGCCAATGATTGTTATCAAGGTAAGGTGGCTATTCTGGTCAATGAGGATACGCAGAGTTCTGCGGAATATCATGTGATGGCTTATCAGGCAGCTGCTAATGTCAAGGTTTTCGGATCACAGACAGCGGGTGCTGATGGCAATGTCAGTTCCATTGATTTACCAGGTAATCAAAGGACAATGCTTTCGGGACTGGGTGTATATTACCCTGATCAGCGTGAAACTCAGCGTGTCGGTATTAAAATTGATGAAATTGTCAAGCCGAGTATAAAGGGGATTCGCGAAGGTAAGGATGAGGTGATGGAAAAAGCATTGGAGTATTTAAATAAATGAGTTTGGTCTTACGATTGATCGTTGCGGAGAGGTGAGGACTTAAAGTCGGATAACATAAGGTGATTTGTTTTAAAATAAATACTAAAATATTTAGTATTTTAATAAGGTTTAGCTACCTTTGTATTGTTACTTACAGAAGTCGTACCAATTAAACAGGCAATTATGTTAACAGATCAAACTTTAGTATCCGATATAAAAGCGATTATTTCCCAGTCCAAAGACAATGCCATTCGTGCTGTCGACCATCAGCGTACGTTGATGTACTGGCATATCGGCCAACGTATTTTTGAACAGGAGCAGGAAGGTAAGGATAGAGCGGACTATGGGAAATACATCATAAAATATCTTTCAGCGGAGTTGCAGCCTGAGTTTGGTAGTGGTTTTTCGTATAGACAGCTAAATTGGTGCCGCCAATTTTATCGCACATTTCCAATTGTGTCTACACTGTGGACGCAATTGAGTTGGAGCCAGTATAAGCTGCTTTTAAGTCTTAATAGCGAGGAACAACGGGAGTTTTATATTGCCGAAACCATAAAGAATAATTGGACAGTCCGCCAGCTTGAGCGGCAGATCAATACCAGTCTATATGAACGCCTGCTGCTTAGTAACGATAAGGAAAGTGTATTGGCTGTAGCCAAAAAGGAAAAGATGCCTTCTGATGCCAAGGAAATTATCAAAGATCCAATGGTACTGGAGTTTTTAGGGTTGAAACGGGAAAGCGCTTATTATGAAAAAGATCTTGAAGGCGCCATTATTGTTCATCTTCAAGAATTCCTTCTCGAATTAGGGAATGGCTTCTCCTTCGTGGCCAGACAAAAACGCATCCATATAGAAGGTGATGAGTTTTTTGTTGATCTGGTCTTTTACAACCGTCTATTGCAAAGTTTTGTGATCATTGAGATCAAGACTCACAAATTAACCCATCAGGACATTGGTCAATTGCAGATGTATGTCAATTACTATGATCGCATTGAAAGGCTTCCATATGAACATCCCACGATCGGCATTTTACTCTGTGCGAGTAAAAACGATGCGGTTGTGAAATTTACCCTTCCCGAAGACCAAAAACAAATCGTTGCCAGTCAATATGAGCTTTACTTGCCTACAGAGCAACAGTTGCTGGATGAGGTGAACAAAGAACTGGAAAGTTTTGTGAGTAAGGTTGGCGATGAGTAAATTTACAACGAGCATTATATATTTTTAAAATGCAACACTATACCGCTGCTACTCTCTTCTTTGCAGCTTGGAGATCAAAGTAGTTCGGATCCCATTTTTCACCTTTTTCTAAGCCGAGCCAGGTTCGCATCTCATCATGTTCTTCATGGCGTATATCTTTCATGACATCCTTTACATTTTGATATCCCCAAGTACTTCCGCAATCTTCCGGTGGGCAAGCACCTTTTCCCTCCAGTAACTCCGCTTTTAATACATGCTTGTCTAGAATGTCCTCGACCACAATTTGATGTGTCCAGCTATCACCAAAATCATAGATGTAGGTGAACTTTTGCCCTGTCTGATTTAAAATGTCTTTCAATATTAACAATTCGGCATCTTCGGTATTTCCTTCGTCCCACTCTTCGTCAATTATGGCAATCTCAGGATATGATCCAAAACCTTTCGGCGAAAACTGATAAAGGTGATAGTTTTGCCAGCCAAATGCTTCTTGTATCACTTGATGTAAACGGTCAAACGTGAAATAATCGGGAACTAATAACTTTCGCCACACTGGTGGTTTTGTTATCCCTTTAATCTGTATTTTTAATTGTAATAGCATCTGTATTTATTTTATTCCTCTTCACTATTAAAATAACTCATAATAGCTGTAATTTTTGTAATCCCTCACTCTCTGTCGATCAATGGATGTTCTTGTCAATATAAAAGACTATTTAGTACTTCTTTGTTGAATAATAATTGACCTATTTGCAGATTAGACCATCCTGTTTTCAATACATAAGAAAAAGCTGGCGTCTCTTCGACAATCTTGCAGTCTATATAGTTTGGGCTCACTTGGACGTTGGCTTCTGCAATTTTTTGCCGTAATTCAATTATATGAGTAGAGATAATGAATGTAGAAGTAGCAAACTTTTGAAGACCCTTGATCGTTTTTACACTTATAACCAATGCATCTTCATAGTTGGTCCCCTTAAATAGCTCGTCGAAAATGGCGAAACATCGTTTACCCTCATGCGCTTGATGAACAACGTTTTTCAATTTGATAATTTCTTTCATAAAATGACTATAACCATTTTTTAGATCATCGCTGTGATTAATTTGAATCGATACATTATCATAAAAAGGAATGGTTCCAGCGCTGGCAGGCATAGCTAATCCCAAATGAGTCAAGTAAACGCATAAGCCGATGGATTTAAGCAGTGTTGATTTTCCGGACATGTTTGCACCTGTAATAAGTACGATATTGTTGTTTATAACGATATCATTTTTTACAGGATTAGATAGCAATGGGTGATATAGTTCTGTGAGTTGAAAACAATATTCATTCATTGTAGCGAACTGAAAATTGTTTTTATAAATTGCTTTCCCGATTGAAAAATAAGCTTCTAAAAGAGCTAGTTTCTCAAAAAATAAAAGCGTATCACCATTTTTACGGTTTTCAGAAACAATAGCGTTTAGCTCCTGGATGGAAATATAGCCTAGTGTACCTTTACGGATTTTGGATGTAAAGTGTCGAAGTTTGAAGGAGTGGAGATAGTTTATGACAAACCTAAGATCCTCTTGATATTTATGGGGAAATTCATTCAGGTCAATATTTCCTGTGAGATCATTTTCAAGCTTGGATAAGAAGTTAATTAGTTGCGCATACTCGCCAAGTAAGATGTTGCTCTGACGTTTTTTGACTTTGTAAGTCAGAAAATCAACTTTTTTTAGGTACTCTAGTGGGAAATGACATAAGAACTTATGTGAATCTGCATACTCAATTTTAGTGTAATAGTAGTCATTCCCGCGTGATATGGACAAAATAATTTGTTTTAGGATTGTTTGTCTATCGTTGATTTGGGAGATAGATGATAATGGATTTTGTAGAAGTTTGTAGAGCGCCGAATGACTATCTGAGTTTAATGTATAATCAAATATGGGTAAAATGTCTTTTGATAAATATAAATCTTGTGTATCATTCATAATTGCTTTTAGGTTTATTAAAATTGTTTATGCTGACTTTACTCCTGCATTAAATCTTCGATTAGCTGAAGTTTTACAGTTTCCAAGATACCTTTTGGATCATCCATGATTACTATTCCAAAGATATCCTTTTTTATGGACGCATGGTTTCCATTGTTATCGCTGGCTTCATAATTTCCAAATATATCCTTTTTTACAGAAACACGGCTCCCTTTGTTGTCTTCAATTGTTTTGCCACCCAATATGTCTGTTATAATGGTTGTAATTTTACCGGTGTTATTTTCAATTGTCAGGTTTCCTAGAACATCCTTTGATATACGACTACTATTTCCTTGGCTGTCACGAATGTCTAAGCCACCTGTAACATTTTTAGATACAGTGGTGTGGTTGCCACTCGCATCACTGATATCTAAACCGCCGAAGATGTTTTTTGAAATAGTAGTGAGGTTGCCGTGGATGTCACGGATCTTCAAATTATCAAGGGTATTCATGAAGTTAGTGGATGGACTCCAATCTGGAATATCAAAATCTCCACTTATATTTTTCCTGACCGTTTTTTCCTTTCCTTCGTTATATTTTACGACTATATTGCCGGAAAGATCCTGTTTTACTGATGTTTTAAGTCCGTTGTTATCCGTTTTTGTATATCCGTTCCAGTGGTCTTTGCTGTATTTGATACTTTTACCCCAGTTGTCTGAAACGGTTACCTCTCCCCAGCTATCAGTTTTTATTTTAATGGAGCTTTTATCTAAGCCTTCCGAAACAGCTAATTGTGTAATATACTTTCGGATATCATCAGAAAGTGTGTCAGTTAAATGGTTAGGATAGTTTCTATGGTAGGAGATCCTAGCTTTTACTGTCACTGTTATAGAAAATAAAAATAACAAATTAAATAAGATATATAGGCGTTTCATGGGGCTATAATTTATGATTAAAATACAATTTTTTGATAAGAAAATAAAGTAAATGATTTTAATTCGCTTAATTCTAGCCGATAATATGGTATTGTAAATTGAACTGTCACATCACTTCTTCTAGAGTTCTTCCTTCCAATACCTCAGCACTCCATCAATAGAATCTTTCTGCAATAGAGCTTGACGGCTACCACATAGAATCTTCATGTACTTTTCACTGTCGCTAACTCTAAATTTAATGCTTGATTCTGCTTTATGCCTTTTGAAAATTTCCAAAGCATTAACTTGTCTGTCAAAATAGATTTGTTCTATCCAAGTTTTAAGAAGTTCGAGCAGAGGTCTGTTAGTTTTTCGGGTGCTGCCTTTCGGCGCATTTTTCTTTTTCCATATGATGCGTGTGCCTTCTCCTTTTTCAGAATAAATGATATGGGAAAATTTGAAATCAATAGCTTGATTGAGCGACGTAAATGTCGCGCAACCGGAAAGGTGCGTTTGAATAGTAGGAGCGAAGCAAGCTTTTCTATTCATTGGTTAAAATGGCGCTATAAGAAGTGGCTACGGGGAAAAAATCGAAGGAAGCACCGATATGGCAGTGGGGCAGGAAAGCCAAAGCAATGCTATACGTACGGTTACATCCACTGTGGTGGATATCATATTACGAAAGAGCATCCGCATGATTACAGGCGAAAAATAGAAAAATATGAACAGAAATATACTGAATAATTGATGATCGCTGCTTTTTTAATTTTTATTTTTCTAACATAGATTATTTTGTACATTTGTATCGAATAAAATCGAAATTGAAATGGCAGAAACTGTACAACCAAGAGGTCCAAAGACAACTGATAATAATGCGAATCAAACACATTACTACAAAACATTGGTAGTAGCGATCGCTTTAGGTTTAATAGGTACATTTATCCGTTTTGTACCGGATGTTTGTACGTCTATGGGTCAACAAACATTTTTGTTTTCCGCAATAGCTAACATCTCCATGATCGTAGGCGCACTTATCGCTTTCAAAACCGTGTTCGGAATTTTGGGATTTGGAAAAAACCGTGACTAATTACTACTCAGCAAAGATATTGAAAGCTTCAGTTTACTGAGGCTTTTTTTGTGACGTATAAAGCAAATGATCTAGGACGTTAACAATACAGGTGGATTGTCAAATACAAATATCATATATAAAAAAAGCCTTCCAATTTGGAAGGCTTTTTTTATATCGTGTGTCGCGTGCTATTAAGCGAAAAGAGACCAGGTAGACCAAGGAATACGAGCAAGCATCAAGATTAAACCGATGATGAAGAAAATCAAAACGGTTTGATTTGCTTTTTTTGCATTTTCAATCTTTTTAGCTTTAGAATAACCAATGGTGATCAATACAATAGCAATAATCATGGTCAATGGGTGTTCGATGATTTTAAATCGTAACGAAGGATCTTTCATTACAGCACCAGAGATCATCGAAGGGTACTTTAAATAAAAGAATAAAATCAATCCCACCACTAATTGAATATGCGATGCGATGAAACCCAATAAAGCAATTTTACGGTTGTACGGTTTGTTGCCTAGATAGTTTGATAGGGTGATCACGATCGATATCACCAGGGCTAGCAATAAGACAATTGCTATAGTCGAGTGTAAATGTAACATAAAAGCTCTCTTTAATTATTTCCTAAGTTAGCAAAGATAAAAATATATTAAATGTATTTGTTAAAAATCATTGTTCCAAAAGAAATATCTCCGCAATTGGATGGAATAGGTACATACGCTTGCTGGTCAATTCCATGCATTTATAACGTTTCCTTATTTTTTCAATACGCTGAAATGAACGCCCATTTTTTAATTTAAAGAAGTGCCCGTCCTCTAAGGATTCTACCGTAAGGGCGCTGCTTTTGACGCTGTCATATAACTTTAAGGTACGAAACAGGTGGAGGTCCGTGCAGCTCGATGCTGCGGGGTTTTCCATATAGCGGTGAATCGCCTGGCTAATGTCGGTTGGGAAAATATTCAGTTCTAGAAATGGTCTCATTAGTTCCTTAAAATTATTTTTCCACTCCGTACCGTGTGGCTTGACACGATGCTGATGTTTATTCCACGTTTGTAAATGTGCAAATTCGTGAATCGTCGTAATCAAAAATGAATAAGAGTTTAAGTCATGGTTAACCGAGATACGGTGCGGGCTTCCTCTGTACGGAGCGCGGTAATCTCCTAGCTTGGTACTCCTGGAACGAGAGATCTTAAATAAACACTGCGTATGATTAATCCACTTGGATATGATTGGAGCAGCTTCTTCGGGCATGTATTTTCTTAGTGTAGCACTATAATCTTGCATGACATAAAAATAGGAATTTATTCATGTTAATAAAGCGCATGTCGACATTCTTTTGTCAAAAATAGAATTGTTTTACTAAAAAAAGTAGTTTTAAATTTGGAAAAATGATATTATTTTTAGTATTTAGTATTTGTAAATGTTACGTGCGGATATGTCAATAGATCAGAGGAGCTATGTTTTTAATAAAATGTATTGAAATCGTCTGATTTTTAGGTAAATTACCTGTAGAAAAAGTCATGTTAACATGCAAAATGATGAGGAAAGGTATTTCCTCCAAACTGTAATAAGACCTTTAAAAATATGCTGGATACCTTACATATTAAAAATTATGCGCTTATAAACGAGTTGGAAATCCAGTTCGATAAAGGTTTGAATATGATTACCGGGGAGACTGGGGCTGGTAAATCCATTATTATGGGAGCCCTATCGTTAATTTTAGGAAATAGAGTAGAGGGAAAGTACTTTTTCGATCCAACGAAGAAGTGTGTGATTGAGGGAGAATTTAAAATAGGTTCCTACAAATTACTCAATTTTTTCGAAGAAAATGACCTAGACTATGCAGATCATACCATTATTCGAAGAGAAATCACTCCCGATGGTAAATCCCGAGCATTTATTAATGATTCTCCAGTTACCCTAACTATTCTCAAGCAGTTGGGAGAACAATTGATCGATGTACATTCTCAACATGCAACATTGCAGATCAATACGGAAGAGTTCCAATTTTTAGTGGTCGACAGTGTCGCGGGCACATTTGCATTAAAGCAAGATTATCGAGATAGTTTCTTTGCTTATAAGAGAGCAAAAAAGGAACTCGAAGAATTTAAGGAGCTGGTAAAAAAGGCTGCATTAGAACAAGATTATTTTCAGTTCCAATTTGATGAACTTGATGCAGCGCAATTGGTGTCCGATGAACAGGGGCAGCTCGAAATACAACAGCGCCAATTGGAAAATGCAGAAGATATTAAGCGCGCGCTAACCGGTGCATCGCAGCTATTGGAAAATGATGATACGGCTGTTTTAAGCCGTTTGAAGGACGCTATGAGCCAAGTGGAAGGTATCACTTCATTTCTTCCTGAAACAGCAGATTTGGCTGCGCGGTTAAAGAGCACATGGATTGAGCTCAAGGACGTTGCCGCAGAGATAAGTGCTCTTGAAGAAGAGACACAAATCGACGAGGGTACTTTGTTGGAAATTAACGAGCGACTGAGCTTACTCTACTCATTACAGAAGAAGCATCATGTGGACTCCGTTGAGGAGCTTATTCGGCTCAGGGATGAGCTTGAGTCCAAGTTGATGGCCATAAATTCTTCCGATGAGCAATTGGAGCGGCTGGAAAAAGAGGTAGTCGTTAAGTTGAACATTGCTCAGAAAAATGGTAGGGAACTATCAGTAGGCAGGAGCAAAGTGTTGGCGTTAATCGCAAAAGAAGTGCAAGCTACCTTAGCAAATGTGGGAATGCCCAATGCACGTCTTCAAATTAATTTAGAGCCCTTAAAGGAAGGAGAGATGCGGGAATCCGGAATGGATGCTATCCAATTTTTGTTCTCTGCCAATAAAGGGCAGGAAATGCAATTCATCCATAAAGTGGCCTCTGGAGGTGAGCTTTCACGGGTAATGTTAGCCATAAAATCTTTAGTTGCCAAAACTTCTGCCCTGCCGACTATTATTTTTGATGAAATCGATACCGGGATCTCTGGTGAGGTGGCGTTGCGTGTAGGTGAAGTAATGGAAAGTTTAGCTGAGAATATGCAGGTCATTGCTATTTCACATTTACCCCAGATTGCCGCTAAAGGTGCTGCCCATTATAAAGTGTACAAAGAAGATAAAGCCAATCGGACAATATCCAACATTGTTCGATTAGACAATGCGGGTAGGGTTACTGAAATAGCACAGATGCTCAGCGGAGCCAATCCAACGGATGCTGCGCTGGAACATGCGGAGTTGTTGTTGAAGGGGTAATGAATACAACAATGCCTCAAAAAGGATTTAACTATTGAGGCATTGTTATTTTCATATTTTTTACTAGTTTCCGATAGTAGCGTCAGTTAGAACGACCTTAACAATCATGTTTTCGGGTGGACTTGTTAGACCATTAGCGTATATACGTACTACGCCGATGGAATAGTTGTACGAAAACTTGTAGCCCTTTAATTCAGAAGGGATCGCTACATACCGATCAGGTGTAGCATCCACATTGATTGCTACACTTACGTGACCGTCTTCATAATAACGTTTATCAAGATCTGAGATCTGAATGTCTTTTCTATACGTATTATTGCCTTCTCTATCCCAATCCGCCGATTTTACAGGAAATACGTAACTTGTGCCGTCTAAAACGTTCACCTCTTGTGTGATATACTCCTTCTTACAAGAAGAAAATGAAACCAAAGCTGCGGTTCCAAGTAATGCTGCGAATAAAAGTCTTTTCATATTGTGTGTGTTATTTGTGAGATTTTTTATTATATGACGATAAAATAGTTCGAAAGTTTAACGTCAACTTTGTTTATAACAAAAAATGCACCATAAAGGTGCATTTTTATAAAATTATTTTTAGATACGACTATGGCTTACTTCTCAGCAGTATCTTTTGAAGACTTAGAATCTGAACTAGATACCTCAATATCATTCGTTTCAGGATTAATGCTCACCGTCAACACCGAACCAGTTTGCACAGTTCCTTTTAGGATTTCTTCCGCAATTGGATCTTCTAAATACTTTTGTATTGCCCGTTTTAACGGACGTGCTCCAAAATTACTGTCATAACCTTTATCCGCAATGAAATCTTTTGCTTCATCCGTCAAATTGATGGTATAACCCAAATCTGCGATACGCTTGAATAATGACTTCAATTCAATATCGATGATTTTGAAGATATTTTCCTTTGTCAATGAGTTAAATACAATCACATCATCAATACGGTTCAAGAATTCTGGCGCAAAGGCTCTTTTCAGAGCTGTTTCAATCACTCCACGAGAATGTGCATCCGACTGTTGTGACTTTGCAGCAGTAGTGAAACCCACACCTTGACCAAATTCCTTCAATTGGCGTGCACCAATATTAGAAGTCATAATAATAATAGTGTTTCGAAAGTCCACTTTGCGGCCTAAGCTGTCAGTCAATTGGCCTTCGTCCAATACCTGCAGCAACAGATTGAATACATCCGGATGCGCTTTCTCAATCTCATCCAATAAGACAACGGCATAAGGCTTACGACGTACTTTCTCAGTCAATTGACCACCTTCTTCATAACCAACATATCCTGGAGGCGCTCCAACAAGGCGAGATACTGCAAATTTCTCCATGTATTCGCTCATGTCAATTTGGATCAGTGCATCTTCTGTATCAAACATGAAGCGCGCTAATTCTTTAGCTAATTCTGTCTTACCAACACCAGTAGGACCTAAGAAGATGAAGGAACCAATTGGTTTTTTAGGATCTTTTAAGCCTGCACGTGTACGTTGGATCGCTTTCACCAATTTACCTACGGCATCATCCTGACCAATAATTCTTCCCTTCATCAGCTCCGCCATATTCAACAGTTTCTGACCGTCAGACTGACTAACCCGTTGCACAGGAATACCGGTCATCATCGCCACTACTTCAGCAACATTTTCCTCTGAAACAGTATAACGTTTAGATTTTGTTTCTTCTTCCCAAGCTATTTTCTCTTTCTCAAGCTCTTCGATCAATTTCTTTTCTGTATCACGCAACTTCGCAGCTTCTTCGTATTTTTGACTCCGAACAACCTTGTTTTTCTCTAATTTGACCTCTTCAATTTTATTTTCAATGTCGATAATAGATTGTGGTACATGTATGTTATTCAAATGCACACGAGAGCCCGCTTCGTCTAACGCATCGATTGCCTTATCTGGTAAAAACCTATCCGTAATATAACGGGTTGTTAACGATACACAGGCTTCAATAGCTTCGGCTGTATAAGTCACATTGTGGTGATCTTCATATTTCTCTTTGATACGGTTCAATATTTCAACCGTTTCGTCATGTGTAGCCGGCTCAATGGTTACGCGTTGGAAACGGCGGTCCAAAGCACCATCTTTTTCAATGTATTGACGGTATTCGTCTAATGTTGTAGCACCGATACATTGAATTTCGCCTCTTGCCAAAGCCGGTTTGAACATGTTGGAAGCATCTAACGATCCTGAAGCTCCACCTGCACCTACTATGGTGTGAATCTCGTCGATAAATAAAATGACATCCGGTGATTTTTCCAGTTCGTTCATGACCGCTTTCATACGCTCCTCAAATTGACCACGATATTTGGTGCCAGCAACCAAGGATGCAAGATCCAATGTGACGACACGCTTATTGAATAATACACGTGATACCTTTCGTTGAACGATCCGAAGCGCAAGACCTTCGGCAATCGCCGATTTACCTACTCCGGGTTCACCGATCAATAGGGGATTGTTCTTTTTGCGTCGGGATAAAATTTGAGAAACACGCTCAATTTCTTTTTCGCGACCTACAATAGGATCTAATTTACCCTCTTCGGCAGCTTTGGTCAAATCGCGGCCAAAGTTGTCCAATACTGGAGTTTTAGATTTGATATCCGAAACTTTTTTAGGTTGGACATACTGATCATCCTCAGCAAAATCATCATCGCCTGTAGGAGAGCCCGGAGCCTCATCCTTAATGGTGGTTCTATTTTGCTCCACTTCAGATTTGAAGATGTCGTAAGTCACATTGTATTGTTGTAAAATCTGAGAAGCGATATTATCTTCATCTCGTAAGATAGCCAATAATAGGTGCTCCGTTCCGATGATATCCGATTTGAATATTTTAGCCTCCAAATAAGTAATCTTCAAAACTTTTTCAGCCTGTTTTGTTAATGGCATGTTGCCAATAGGAGCGCGTGAAACTGATGCTCCCTTCACTGCGTCTTCCACAGATTGACGTAGTGCTGTCGTGTCAATGCCTATGTTTTTAAGGATTTTTATCGCCATTCCATCGCCTTCACGAATTAAACCGAGCAATAAATGCTCTGTTCCTATATAATCGTGACGCAATCTCAAAGCTTCCTCTCTACTGTACGATATGACATCCTTTACGCGCGGTGAAAATTTTGCTTCCATTGAATACCTTTCTGTTTTATATTAAGGTTATATAAATGTAGTAAATTCTGCATTTTAAACCTTAAATTTATTTTAAATAATGTCATCAACAATTAAGCCATGACCGTTATACGTCCAAAATGTCAGTATAAAAGATTACATTTGTATGTTAATATAACAAGAGTTTTCGAATTTTTTTAAATTTTATGTCAGACGAGAAGATCATTTTTTCGATGGCGGGTGTCAACAAAATCTATCCGCCTCAAAAACAAGTGTTAAAAAATATCTATTTATCTTTTTTCTATGGTGCCAAGATTGGCGTGATTGGTTTGAACGGATCAGGTAAATCTTCCCTATTGAAAATAATCGCTGGATTGGATAAATCTTATCAGGGCGAGGTGGTATTCTCCCCGGGGTATTCTGTGGGTTATTTGGCACAAGAGCCGCAATTGGATCTGGAAAAAACTGTGCTTGAAGTGGTACAGGAAGGTGTTGCCGAAATTACAGCGATATTACAAGAATACGAAGATATCAATGAGAAATTTGGCCTACCAGAGGTGTATGAAAATGCCGATGAGATGGACAGGTTATTGACGAGACAAGGAGAACTTCAAGATAAAATTGATGCCACCAACGCTTGGGAAATTGATTCAAAATTGGAAAGAGCTATGGATGCCTTACGTTGTCCTGAACCCGATGCGAAGATTGTCAATTTGTCAGGTGGTGAACGTAGACGTGTAGCATTATGTCGTTTATTGTTGCAGGAACCGGATGTGCTGTTACTGGACGAGCCGACCAACCACTTGGATGCGGAATCAATCGATTGGTTAGAACAACACTTAAAACAATATAAAGGAACTGTTATTGCTGTTACCCACGACCGCTATTTCTTGGATAATGTTGCCGGATGGATCCTTGAATTGGATCGTGGCGAAGGAATTCCTTGGAAAGGAAATTATTCTTCTTGGCTAGATCAAAAAGCAAAACGTCTGGCGCAGGAGGAAAAACAAGAAACAAAACGGCAAAAAACGCTCGAACGTGAGCTTGAATGGGTTCGTATGGCACCAAAAGCCCGTCATGCCAAATCAAAAGCTAGATTGCATAACTATGAAAAATTAGCCTCCGAAGAGACCAAAGAACGTGAAGAAAAATTGGAATTGTTTATTCCTCCAGGACCACGTCTGGGTAACTCGGTCATTGAGGCAACGAATATCTCTAAAGCTTATGGTGATCGTATTTTATTTGAAAATTTAAGTTTTATGTTGCCGCCCGCGGGTATTGTTGGGATTATTGGACCAAATGGAGCGGGTAAAACGACCTTGTTCCGCCTCATTACAGGACAGGAAACGCCCGATACGGGTTCTTTCAAGGTGGGAGAAACAGTGAAATTGGGCTATGTGGACCAAATGCACCACGACCTCGACCCTGAAAAATCAGTTTGGGAAAATATTACAGGAGGCAGCGACAATATGATGTTGGGTAACCGCCCCGTGAATTCGAGAGCTTATGTTTCGAAATTTAATTTTAATGGCGCTGATCAGCAGAAGAAAGTAGGTGTGCTCTCTGGTGGGGAAAGGAATCGTGTACATTTGGCGATCACATTAAAAGAAGGATCCAATGTACTCTTGCTCGATGAGCCTACAAACGATATCGATGTGAATACACTGCGTGCCTTAGAGGAAGGATTAGAGAACTTTGGCGGCTGTGCGGTAGTGATTTCACACGATAGATGGTTTCTGGATCGTATTTGTACTCATATTCTCGCTTTTGAAGGTGATTCACAGGTATATTTCTTTGAGGGTAACTACACCGAGTATGAAGAAAACCGGAAAAAACGTATCGGTGACGTGACACCACACCGCATTAAATACAAAAAACTGGTAAAGTAATATAAAATCATGGAAAGCGGAAGGCTGTTAGCTGCTATAATTGATCATGCAATTGATGGCATTATTACCATAGACAACAGGGGAAATATAGAAAGCATTAACCCTGCTGCCCTGGAACTGTTTGGATATCAGGCAGACGAGGTGATTGGCCACAATGTCTCCATGCTGATGCCCGAGCCAGATCGTGGTAATCATGATACCTATATTCATAACTATCAGACTACCGGCCACAAAAAAATTATTGGGATTGGGCGCGAGGTGATGGGGCTTAAAAAGAATGGCGAAACATTTCCATTCCGATTGGCTGTCAGTGAAGTCTGGTTGAAGGATAAAAATATCTTTACTGGATTTATTCATGACCTAACGCGTGAGAAAGCTGCCGAGGAAATGCTTAGACAGCATGCGGTTGAACTTGAGAATAAAGTTAGCGAACGTACGAGTGATCTGATATCTTTAGTTTCCGAACTGGAAAAGGCCAAAGCAGAAGTTTCTAAATCGCTGGAAAAAGAAATTGAACTAAGTCAGCTAAAATCTCGCTTTGTGTCAATGGCTTCGCATGAGTTTCGAACACCTTTGAGTTCCGTTCAACTGTCGGCTTCTCTGATCGAAAAATATGCCGAAAGACCGGATGATAAAGTTAATATCATTAAACATACGAATAAGATCAAAGGGGCCGTACAATTGCTGACCAGTATTCTGAATGATTTTCTTTCCCTTGAGAAGCTCGAAACTGGTATTGTTGTAGTAAATAAACAATATATCAATTTGGTCGAATTAGCTGAGGAAATCACCGAGGAAATGCAGTTGATCTGTAAAAAAAATCAGCATATTGTTTATCAGCATACCGGAGAAATCGGCCACTTTACCTTAGACTCTAATTTGTTGAAAAATGCTTTGGTTAACCTCATTTCCAATGCGATCAAATATTCAGGAGAGGATACATTAATTGAGTTTACAACGTGTATCGACGAGGAAGGTTGCTTAATATCAGTAAAGGACAACGGTATTGGAATACCCGAAGAAGATCAGGTTCATTTGTTTGAGCCATTTTTTCGAGCACATAACACAGGTAACATCCCGGGAACCGGATTGGGACTGAATATCGTAAAAAGGTATATAGAACTCATGGAAGGTCAGATGGAATTTGAGTCTGAAGTGCATAAGGGAACCTCATTCCGGGTGAGTTTTAGGTAAAGTGGAGTTGGTAATAAAACGAGGCATAAACGTTTCAAACATAAAGACGATAGAATAATTAATTGCAGATGAGAAATAAAAAGACAATTCTAATTATTGAAGATAATATTGACATCCGGGAGGGAACTACCGAAATATTGGAGTTGACAGGTAGGTATGATGTCATTACGGCCGAAAATGGACGTATTGGAGTTGACCTGGCGACCAGGCATATTCCTGATTTGATTCTCTGCGACATCATGATGCCCGAGCTGGATGGATATGGGGTGTTATTTATGCTAAGTAAAATTGAAAGTACAGCTAAAATCCCATTCATTTTTTTAACTGCAAAAGCGGAGCGTGCAGATATGCGTAAAGCGATGGAAATGGGAGCAGACGATTATTTGACGAAACCTTTTGATGATGTCGAATTGATGAACGCGATAGATGTACGCCTTAAAAGACATGAACAGCTCGCGGCAGATATCCCTCAAGAGGGAGATTTTAGTTTGAACGCCGAAGAGCAAGTCCTGTTGCTGCAGGAGCTCATTGTTAATTCACGTGTAAAGACAGTGAAGAAAAAACAATCTATTTATGAAAAAGATGATTCGCCAACATATGTCTATTTTGTGAAATCTGGTCAGGTGCGTAGCTTTAAGTCATATAAAGATGGAAGAGAACTGTCTACAGGTATTTTTATTGAGGGAAATTACTTTGGATATGCCTCTATCTTGTTGAATGATAATTACGAAGACTATGCTGAAGCGGTTGAACCAAGCGAAATTGTACTGATCCCAAAAGATAGTTTTTTGGAGTTGCTTTGGAAAAAACCAGCAATAGCCAGTAAGTTTATAAAGCTTCTTTCTGTCGATTTACGTGAAAAGGAAGAGCAATTACTCGGGTTTGCCTATCACTCTGTCCGTAAACGTGTCGCCAATGCGCTACTCAGTGTTGCCGAGAAAAGTGGTATCAATATCAATGCCGTCAATACGTGTTCAATTGATGTGACAAGGGATGGTTTAGCGTCAATCGCAGGGACTGCAAATGAAACAGTTTCCCGTATGCTTTCCGATTTTAAAGAAGAAAAATTGATATCGAAAGAGAAAGGTAAAATATATATCAATTCGATCAGGAACCTTCGAGATGTGAAACAGTAGGTAAAGAAACGGAGATTTAAAAATAATATTTTAAAGGCGTGTTCAGTTTTTCTGAACACGCCTTTTCTCTGAAAGGGCAGGTCGTTGCTCTGAATGAAGCTTTATAACCAGCGCCTATAGTCATAGGCATTTGCGAATTGTGATAAAAATCATTTTAAGGTGTGGTGCTGTATCATGGTTTTGCGCTTATGCATGATTTACTTTTGTTCTTAGGATAAACCTTAATTGGTGATTGTAGAATCAGGATGAAAGTAGTAGTATATAATGTAAGATCATTTGAAAAAGAGTTTTGGGCACTAGCGAATGCCAAACAACATGATTTGACTTTGATTTCAAATGGGTTAAATGCGGAAACACAGAACTACGCGCGTGGAAAGGATGCGGTAGTGATTTCCGTGAGCGATATTTTGGACGAGAGCATGCTACTTAATTTAAAAGGGTTAGGAATCAATAAGATTATGACCAGAAGTAAGGATACTACTCATATTGATCTGGCAAAGGCTGGCGATCTGAATATACAGATTGCTAATGCCCCATTTGAAGATCAAAGTCCAAAAGGATTGGCTGAGCAAACTGTTCGGAATCTCAACCTATGGGGGATAGAAAAATGTGTGGGAAAAGCCTGTTGTTGTTTAGACGACTGTGCTAAAAAACTAAAATAAAATGATGACAACGCAGGTTAAAATGGAAGAATTGGTGCGGAAATATAACGTAGCGGCACCGCGCTATACAAGCTATCCTACTGTTCCTTTTTGGGATAACGAAACATTTTCTAGAGTGGCTTGGACAGCTCAAGTGTACCAGACATTTCAACAGTCGAAAGAAAAAGGGATTAGTTTATATATCCATCTTCCTTTTTGTGAAAGCCTATGTACTTATTGCGGCTGTAACACCCGTATCACAAAAAATCATCGTGTTGAAGAACCCTATATCGCATCTCTTTTGAAGGAATGGGAGATGTATGTCGCTCTATTTAATGGCGAAAGGCCAGTGCTGGCAGAGATACATTTGGGAGGAGGGACACCAACCTTTTTTCATCCGGATAATCTGAAGATGCTTATCGAAGGAATTCTCAAACTCGCAGATGTGGCCCCAGACAGTTCATTCTCCTTTGAAGCTCATCCTGCCAACACAACTGTCACTCATTTAGAAACTTTATTTAGTTTGGGATTCCGTCGGCTCAGTTTGGGTATACAGGATTTTGATCCTCTTGTCCAGTTTGTGATTAACAGACAACAAACATTGGAAGAAGTGGAGTTGGTTATGTTGAATGCGCGAAAAATTGGATTTGACTCCATTAACTTCGACTTGATCTATGGATTGCCTAAGCAAACACTATTTACAGTGGAAGATACGATACAAAAAGCAATGCAGCTAAGCCCTGATCGGATTTCCTTCTATAGCTATGCGCACGTGCCTTGGATAAAACCTGGTCAACGGCATTATACCGAAGCGGACCTGCCCAGTGGTGCTGCCAAATTAGCCCTTTATAATCTTGGGAAAAAAATGATTTTGGCGCATGGCTATGAAGATGTCGGTATGGATCATTTTGCGAAAAAAGAAGATGAGTTATTTGTAGCCTTTCAACAGGAAAGATTGCACCGTAATTTTATGGGCTATGCAGATCGATTTAGCCCCTTGCTCATCGGTATAGGGGTTTCTTCAATCAGTGACGCCTGGGGTGCATTTGCTCAAAACGTAAAGACGGTAGAGGAATATCATAAGCTCATTGAAACAGGCGAGTTGCCTGTTGTAAAGGGGCATTTACTCCATGAAGAGGACCTCATTGTAAGACGTTATATCTTAGATATGATGTGTAAAGGTAAAGTACAGTTGCAAGAAGGTGAGCCGTTAAACGGACAAATTAAAGACGAATTATCCGAGCTCGTAGCAGACGGTTTGGTAACGATAACGGGCGACCTTATAGCGTGTACTGTTGTCGGCCGATCTTTTTTAAGAAATATCTGCATGGCCTTTGACCAGCGATTATTGCGCTCAAGGACACGAAATCAATTATTTAGTCAAGCAATTTAGAACAAAGGAATGGGAGAGCTTAGGGAAGAAGTGCAACTTGCAGAAAAATGTTTCCATTGTGGTGATAAAATCGAAGAAACTGGCTATCGGCTAGATCATCATGACTTTTGCTGCCTGGGATGTCAGACTGTATACCAGGTGCTGAACGATAGTGGCATGCAACAATACTATCGCTATAATCAGCATCCTGGTAAATCGAACAAATCTACGCATGAAGATTTTTCTTATCTGGATGAACCCGAGATTGCCAGTAAATTAGTGGATTATAAAGATGATAAGATGACCATCATCACTTTTTATATTCCAGCTATTCACTGTAGCTCCTGCATCTGGCTGCTGGAAAACTTATATAAACTCAACCCTCATGTGTTGCAATCGCGTGTGGACTTTATGAAAAAGCAGGCGAGCATTACATTCAATCACAATGAACTACCACTGAAAGATTTAGTCTATCTTTTGGTGAATATAGGTTATGATCCTAAAATCACTTTACAGGATGTTGTTAAAGAAGGAAATAAGAATAATCTAAATCCTTTGGTCGCAAAAATTGCTGTTGCCGGTTTCTGTTTTGGAAATTCAATGCTCTTCAGCTTTCCCGATTATTTTGGAATGGGGAGTTTTGAAAAGGAATATGCCAATTTCTTTGGTTATATAAACCTTGCCTTTGGTATTCCTGTCTTATTGTATTGTGCATGGGACTATTTTAAATCGGCTTACCTGAGCTTGAAACAAAGACGTTTGAATTTGGATGTGCCGTTGGCCCTCGGGATTCTTGTATTGTTTTTGCGTTCTGCTTTTGAAGTGGTTACACAGACGGGCGCAGGTTTTACGGATACGCTGTGCAGCTTGGTGTTTTTTATATTGATCGGAAAATGGGTACAACAACGTACCTATTATCATATCTCGTTTGAACGGGATTATCGCAGTTATTTTCCCGTCGCAGTAACCGTATTGACCGAATCTGGCGACAGACCCGTACAACTGGCAGACGTCAGTGTAGGTGATCGTATCTTGGTTCGCAACAACGAAATTATCCCTGCCGATGCGATGCTTTTAAAAGGGGATGCTGCGATCGATTTCAGTTTCGTGACCGGAGAATCGAGCCCGATGAGCAAAACCTTGGGCGAAATTATCTATGCAGGCGGACGTCAAACCGGCGAAGCGATAGAACTTGAAGTAGTCAAACCTATTTCACAATCTTATTTGACAAAATTGTGGAATAACGATAATTATAAAGATTATGACAAACATTTTCAGACTTTTGTCAACTTTATAAGTAAATATTTTACTGTTGTTTTATTGGCTATTGCATTATTGGCAGCGCTATTTTGGGCTGTTGATGGAAATGCAAGCAGGGCTTGGGGAGCTTTTACGGCGGTATTGATTATCGCATGTCCATGTGCGTTGGCGTTGAGCTCTCCATTTACCCTTTCCGCGGCGTTAAGTATTTTTGATCGAAATAAGTTCTATGTAAAAAATACTGCTGCCATTGAACAGATGGCAACGATTGATACCTTGGTGTTCGATAAGACTGGTACAATATCATCACCCAAGGCAACCTCAATTTATTTCGAAGGTAGCCTTTCAGCAGTCGACAAAGAGGTGCTGAGTGCTGTTTGTAGAAATTCCAGCCATCCATTGAGCCGCGAAATTGTCAAGTGGCTCAACGTCTCTTCTATTAGTGCAGTGCAGGAATTTAAGGAATTTCCTGGAAAGGGGATGCAGGCCAAGGTAAATGGTAATGAAGTTAGAATCGGTAGCGGAGGTTTTCTTGATATTGGACATATTAAAACAGATGGGTCGGTGGTTTTTGTTCGCATAGGCGGCGAGCTAAAAGGATACTTTACTATGGAGCAATCCTGGCGGGATGGTCTTTCGGCGTTGATTGAAGATTTTAAAGTAAATTATCACCTCCATTTAATCTCTGGTGATAACGATAGACGCCTGGATGCGTTGCAGCTCATTTTTCCTTCAAATGCAAGTTTGCTTTTCAATCAATCACCTATGGAAAAGCTTGAGACAATTCAAAATTTTCAGGAGGTTGGAAAGCATGTCTGCATGATTGGTGACGGACTTAACGATGCAGGAGCATTGCGCAAGGCTGATCTTGGAATCGCTGTAAGCGATGATATCAATAACTTTTCACCGGGCTGCGATGCGATACTCGATGGGGAGTCATTTTCAAAAATGCCGGATTTCTTCGCTTTTAGCAAGGATGCGGTAAAAGTAATACATATGAGCTTTGGCATTTCACTATTATATAACGTAATTGGGTTGAGCTTTGCAGTGCAGGGTATTATGTCGCCGTTATTTGCAGCGATTCTAATGCCAATAAGTACGGTAACCATCATCTCCTTTACAAGTCTTATGACAAGATGGTATGCCAAACGCCGTAAACTCTAGTTCTTATGGAAATAATATATATTCTGATCGGGTGTAGTGTGTTGTTGGCCTTGGTTTTTCTATGCGCTTTTTTTTGGGCAAATAAGACTGGTCAGCATAACGATACCTATACACCTGCTATTCGGATTCTGTTTGATGACGAAATGACAGAAGGAGATGAAAAATAGGTGGCGTAACTAAAACGTTATCGTAATTAAATCAATTACTTTTCTTTGTATTTAAGGTTATTATCAATAAAATTGGGGGTAAATACCAATTTGAATCAAAAATTTATGCATAATAATCCATTTACATTAAAAGATAAGGTAGTCGTAATTACGGGCGGTACAGGAATTTTAGGTGAGGCATTTGTGGAGGCATTAGCCGAGGCAGAGGCCAAGGTCGCAATCCTGGGACGTAATGGACAGATCGGTGTAGAGCGTGTTCAGCAAGTGGAGTCCCTAGGCGGCGAAGCTATATTTGTGGAAGTAGATATCATGAACGAACAGGATGTCAGCAGGGCGAAGGATGAAGTGTTGCAAAAGTGGGGGAGAATAGACGCCTTAGTTAACGCGGTTGGCGGTAATATTCCAGGTGCAACAATCGGTGCCGATCAAGATCTGTTTGCTAGCAATATTCAGGATACCATCAAAGCCATTGAGCTTAACCTGTATGGTACGATGATTCCTACCCATATTATTGGCCGGGTGATTGCAGAAAGCGGAAAGGGGGTCATTGTTAATATATCTTCCCTTACTGCTAGTCGTCCCTTCACGCGTGTTTTGGGTTATACCGTAGCAAAACACGGAATCGATGGTTATACAAAGTGGATGGCAACAGAACTTGCGCAGCGTTACGGTGATCAGGTTCGTGTCAATGCGATTGCGCCAGGAGTATTCTTAACCAAGCAAAACAAAAACTTATTGATCAATCCCGACGGTACACATAGTGATCGTACTAAACGTATTCTTAATGCAACGCCCTATAACCGCTTGGGTGACCCGCGTGAGTTAAAAGGGACTTTAATCTATTTATTGAGCGATGCATCGGCTTTTGTGACAGGCGAAACTGTTTTTGTAGATGGCGGCTTTAATGCATGGTGCGGCGTATAATTAAGTTTTAAGATGAGAAAACTAGAACAAACATGGCGTTGGTATGGTCCAAATGACCCCGTATCTTTACAGGATATTAAACAGGCTGGAGCAACTGGTATTGTGACAGCGTTACATCACATTCCACACGGTGAGGTATGGCCACTTGCGGATATTCAAGAAAGGAAACGCATTATTGAAGACGCTGGCCTTACTTGGTCTGTGGTGGAAAGTGTGACGGTACATGAGGAGATTAAGACAAAAGGGGCAAAGGTGGATGAGTATCTTCAAAAATATAATACGACGTTAATTAATCTGGCGAAATGTGGTATCAAGACGATTTGCTATAATTTTATGCCAGTGCTGGATTGGACACGTACCCAATTGGATTTAACCATGGTAGATGGCTCAAAAGCCTTATATTTTGATTGGATTGATCTGGCTCTCTTTGATATATTTATATTAAAACGTGATGAAGCTAGGTCAGCATATCCAGAAGCTGTTGTCAAACAGGCGACTTTACGTTATGATGAAATTTCTGAACAGCAAAAGCAGGAATTGGCAAATGTTGTTTTGATGGGAATCCCCGGAGAAAAAAGTGTGGAATTGGACGCATTGAAAGCGAGCCTTAATACCTATAAACATATTGGAAAAGACGGTTTACGCGATAATCTGATCTATTTCCTTCAGGGGATTGCATCGACTTGTGAGGAGAACGGTATATGTATGACCATTCATCCAGATGATCCACCGTATCCTATTTTAGGTTTACCCCGCATTGCCAGTAACGGCGAAGATTTTGACTACTTTCTGAATGCAGTTCCACAGCAATTCAATGGTGTTTGTTTCTGCACAGGATCATTGGGTGCCAGTCAGACAAACGATTTGCCAGCTATCCTAGAAAAAATCAAAGGGCGTGTAAACTTTGTTCACTTACGTAATGTGAAGAAGGATGCGATCGGGAGTTTTTACGAAGCAGACCACTTGGATGGTGATGTCAATATGTATAAAATTATGAAGATATTGGTTGCTGAAAATCAATTGAGATCGATAGCTATTCCATTCAGGCCCGATCATGGCCATCAGATGTTGGATGACCTAAATAAGGTGACAAATCCAGGATACTCTGCGATTGGAAGACTGAGAGGGCTAGCTGAATTGCGGGGTTTAGAATATGGTATTATTGGTGAATGATGCCAATAATTCACGTAAAGATTAGCGATCTTATGCGGTAATTTAGATCAGACGCAATGATAGTCGGAAAATAGGGGCGCTTACTTCTTATTTTCCGACTTTTATTTTAATTATGTGGACAAACACTATAATGGCAAACATTATAGGGAAGATTTGCGAATAATAAGCTGTGTCGGGAGCTCAATCGTTTCAAATTCATGTATTGGTCTTGTTTGATTAATGGTGGCGATTAGTTTGTTTGTCGCTAGTTCCCCAATTTCTATTGCTGGCTGTACAACTGTGGATAGTGCCGGATTTAATGAAGCTGCAATTTGTGTATTTGAAAAGCCAATTACAGCTACCTCAGAAGGAACCTGGATCTGAAGATCGGCCAAAATACCCAGCGTCCGGCTTGTAATAACATCTGTAGCACCGAAAATTGCATCGATATTTTTGTTTTCAATACATTCTTTTAGCAAAACTTCTCGAATTGTTTGGTCTATATCTTTGGTGTTATTCAAACTACATTCAATATAGTGTTTATTATCAAAAGGAATTCCCGCGTCTGATAAAGCAGATATAAAGCCATTTAACCTTTCGGTTGCCACACCCAAGTTCTTTCCCGTAATATGCAATATACTTTTTTTACCCTGCTCGGTGAGATGCTTTGTGGCATTGTAGGCGCCTTGAAAATTATTGACACCCACCTTAAATGTATCAAGCTGGTGGTTGATACGATCAAAGATAACAACTGGTATCTGAGATTTTATCAATGCTTTTAGTTCATCAATATTTGAATCTGAAGATACCGGAGCTATCATTAAGCCATCAATTCCACGCATACGCAAGACGTCAATACAATTTTTCTCAATCCGTTCGTCTTCCCGGCTTTGCATGAAAATAACATCATACACGGTTTGCTGAGAGGCTATTTGGATCCCATCCAAAATTTGTGAAACGAATGTATTGCTGATATTGGATACGATAACTCCTATGGTGTTGGACTTTCCTATTTTTAAGCTTCTTGCCAACTTATTTGGTTGGAAATTATGTTTTTTGGCGTATTCCTGAACGATCTTTTTAGTGGCTTCACTTATTTCATAACTGTCCGATAATGCTTTGGAAACCGTAGAAACAGAAATATTGAGTGCCAATGCTATATCTTTCAGGGTAGTTCTGCTCATCGCTTTGTTGGTTATTTTAAGAAGATAAATCTACATAAAAAAATATATATAAGCATTTTTATATGCTTGCATTGTTACTCTGTAGCAGGCATGTTACGCAATACACCGTTACCACCTTCTTATTCCTTAGTTTGGTTTTTGTTTACCTATAGCTTAGCCTTAAGTTAGGTTTAGTATAGGTACAACCTATACTAAACCTAAACTAACCCTAACTAAACCCTAACTAAACCCTAAACTAACCCATAATATGATGTAGCTTTAAATACCCTCCATTGGCCGCCCAATGCGACCATATTGCGGCCGTTTAAATTCAGCTCGGCGCTGCCTGCTTCATGCGAACTGGGCAAGATACCGGTCATGAGCCCCGGCGGCGTGCGTTCCACATACTTCGACTTCTCCGGCCATTCCGTCATAGCGCAGCTGCCGGCTGCCCGCCCCCCCGCCCGGAGAACCTTTCACCGGCCAACTGTCCCTGCAGTTCCGCTCCGGGAGGGGGCTGCCGAAAAAGAATCTCCCATCTTTCCAGGCAGTTATGCCCAAAATGAAATAAATAAGAACAAAAGGCTTGGAAGTTTGTTCCTAAACTTCCTATCTTTGCACCACTCCGCAAGGGAGGAACGGTTGCTTCGAGGGAGGAAACACTGAAAAAAGAGGGGGTTAATGTGGGTTACACGCGGAAATCGAAAAAATAGAAAAGAAAAAAACTGCAA
>NZ_DCRG01000022.1:0-120518 GCF_002325125.1 Sphingobacterium sp. UBA1498 | reverse complement strand
TCAAGTTATAGGTTAGTTTAGGGTTTAGTTCGGGTTTGGTTAGTGTTAGTTTAGGTTTAGTATAGGTAAAAGCTATACTAAACCTAACTTAAGGCTAAACTATAGGTAAACAAAAACTACACTAAGGGATAAGAAAGTAGTAAATGTGTTATCTCCGTATTAGCTCCGCAGTGAATCCGATTCAGGCATGCAATGGGGAAGCGCCCCAGATAGCCACCGCCAGCTTGCAGGGTGAGGCTACCCCCTAGCCTATCAGCGATAGAAAAAATAAGAGAAATAGAAAAGAGATTAAAAGCAGCTAGAACTGCTGCATTAGGAAACAGAGAAATAAATTAGTGCTTTTCATCCGTTTTAAAAACCCAAAAACGTTGAAGTGTATAGTTGAAACCCAAAGAAACGAGCAACTCTACAACAAGTTTTGAGAAAAGGAAATTCATATGATATACATTCACTAAAAAATGAATCCCTGTAGACTTCAGTGCAATGCTACCACAAACAACAATTACAAATTTCCATAGCTGGCTTCCCACAGACTTTTGTGTACTTCCAAACGACCAGTAACGATTGATCAAAAAATTAACAATAGCTCCAAGGCTACCGCTAATAGCATTAGAAAAAGGAGCGCTGATATGAAGTAACTTATAACAAGCTGAGTATACCCCAAAATCAAACAATCCGCCTAAAAAGGCGGAAAGCTGTGCTTTTAAAAAAGTAACAAACTTGGAAGACATCGTTAAATATCCCCCTCCTGCTGTTTCTTCAATTTATCCTCTTTATCTTTTTCATCCCCTAATTTGAGAAGTAGGCGCGTATCATTCGCATTAATTACAAATAGTGCAATACAAATTACAAGTACGCACCAATCGATGGATCCAGGCATTAACACCTCCAAGAGCATGACTAATGAAATAATCACTCGAATTTCAGTGGGACCCAAAATTCCAGCGTCTATTGTATATTTATCCGTAATTCTATACCTAAGTTGAGAAATAATCATTGCCCAACCATACAAAGCCACCAACGTAAATCCCAGATATTTGTAATCTCCTACAGTGTAAAGCACATATCCCAATCCAATGAAAACCGTACTGATCCAATCCATTACAATATCCAACGCAAAACCGTACCAGCGACGGGATTTATTCCGATAAAATGCGATCCGTCCATCCAATGAATCACCAAACCACTGCACAAAAAAACCGGGAATTCCTAGAAGTAGATAACGGATATCAACGTATTCGGCCAGTATAAAACTCCCCAATATCATTAAAGAACCTAAAAATCCGATTGCTGTAAGTCCATCAGAAGTAATCCAATTTGGGATCCGGGGAACGAGATACGAAATAAGCTTTTGTTCGGGTTCACTTAAGATATTTGTTCGCTTTCTATCCTGAAAAAGCTTTTTATTTATTTTTAACTCACTCATTATCTGCTATTATAGCCATTTATTTTCTTTATACCAAGCCAATGCCTCCATTAAGCCTTTCTTCAAATCATATTTAGGTTGGTATTTTATGTGACGCTGGGCAGCAGCGATATCACAGCCCCAGTTTTCTGCCGTAAGTTCATTTAGCCTTTCCGGATATAATAAAGGTATTGCTTTAGATTTCCTATACAGAAGCTCAAAAATAACGGCTATAGTTTTCACAAGCCCCAAAGGGATATGCATACGGAACATTCTCTTTTGGCTAAACTCTTTAAAAATTTTCGCCATCTCATAACGGCTATATACCTGTCCGTCACTGAGGTTATACACCTGTTTCCCACCCTGGTCAAAACGACAGGCATCAATAATGGCCTGTACCAAGTCCGCGACATAAATAAAGCTAAGCTTCTGTGGCGAGCGGCCAACATATGCATCCATACCTCCATTCATGGTTTTAAAAAGAATAAAAATATCCTTTTCACGCGGGCCATATACTGCAGTAGGCCGCAAAATTGTTATTGGATGATCTTTAAAGTCATTCAATACGAGTTCCGCTTTCTGCTTACTACGTCCATATGCTGTAACTGGATGATAGGGATTACTTTCATCGATTAGAATTGCATCATAGCGAACGGGACCAATAGCGGCCAAACTACTAACAAAAACAAATCTTTTGATGGGATTTTTTAATGAAAAACAAGCCGATGCCAAATTTTTTGTATACCCAACATTGACCTTTTCAAGATCTTCTTCACGTTTGGCGCGGGTCATTGCAGCAGCATGAACTACATAGGTATAGCTTTCTGCTTCCAACAATTCTCTGATAGATCCTTCATCAGAGAAATCCGGGTAAACAAATTTATCTACAACGGAGCGAATTTCTGAAACATCACTTGACTTTCTCACCGCAGCATGAACTTCCATCCCTGCCGCCTTCGCTGCTCTTGTCAAATGATAGCCTACAAAACCACTCGCTCCGGTGATTAATATTTTTTCTATCATAATGATTTTTTATACAAACGATAACGTTTGTACAATTCTCCATTCATTTGCTCAATTGCGTGGTTCATCATATAATTGTGCTCCAACATCCATGAACATTCGGCCCCTTTAATATTGGAATCTTTTGATTCTTTTATAATTCGACCATACAAACATGCCTCAATACCTAGTTTACGGTAGTCTTCCAACACCCCTAACATGAGTACGCGAAGCAAATTTATTTTTTTCTTTCCAAATAACAATTTGAAAATTCCCGTAGGAAGTAAACGTCCGCGCTTCACCTTGATCAGGATCTGGTTAATATCCGGTATGCCCAGACCAAAACCAACAAGCTCACCATCTTTCTCAGCTACGATAGCAAATCGTGGATCGAGGATCATTTTTAGATCCTTGGCTGTATAATTAAACTCGTCTTCGGTCATGGGAACAAATCCCGAATTTTTATCCCATGCTCTATTGTAAATATCCCGAACTCTCGCCGCCTCATTTTTAAAATCTTTCACATTGAACTGACGCAAGGTGATACCAGATCTTTTCAGACGCTCCTCCAACCTATCCAAAAGCAATACAGAACGTTTATCAGCAGATTTCTCCATCACCAAATATGCGCGTAAGTCCACTTTATGACCATAGCCTGAATTGGTAATTAAATCGATGTAATAGGGAGAATTATAGGGCATCATAGCTACCGGTGGCATATCAAAGCCTTCAACCAATAAACCTACCGTGTCATTGGTCGACAAATTAATCGGCCCCACAATCGTATCACCACCTTTTGCTTTAACCCATTTCTCTGCTGTTTCAAACAATGCGTTTGCGACCTCCTGATCATTTATACAATCGAAAAACCCCCATTGCCCCTCATTTACATGATTAAAGGCGTTATGGTTGTTATTCCAGATTGCACAAATGCGGCCAACAATTTTATCGTTACGATAAGCTAGAAAAGGTTGTGCTTGAGAATGTTTATAAAAAGGATGCTTGTCAGGGGAAAGCAAATCGTTTTGTTCAAGAAATAAGGCGGGCACATAATTAGGATTTCCCTCATAGAGACTATGAGGGAAATCTATAAACAGCCGTCTTTGTTTCTTCGTTTCAACGGGTATAATCTGAATCATATACGATTAGATTTTATATTAATGTTTCAACTTCAGCTTGTTTGAATACTTTAACCATCTTTTCAATAGCCTCGTCGATTTGGTCATAAGTATGCGTCGCCATCAATGAAAAACGGATCAAAGACTCTTCAGCAGGAACTGCCGGAGAAACAACTGGATTGACAAACACGCCATCATCTTGAAGCATTTTTGTTACCCAGAACGTTTTTTCATTGCTACGAATAAAGATTGGTAAAATTGGACTTTCCGTCGCACCTAGATCAAATCCATGATCCAGTAACTGTGCTTTGGCATAATCTGTATTTTTCCATAATTTTTCAATGTGCTCAGGCTCATTCTGAATAATTTCCAATGCTTTCAATGTTGAAGCTACAGAAGCTGGAGTCATTGAAGCACTGAACATCACCGAGCGTGCATTATGTTTTAAGAAATCAATTACATCGGCATCACCAGCTACAAATCCACCTAAAGACGCTAAAGATTTACTAAAGGTACCCATGATCAAGTCTACATCGTCATTAAGCCCAAAATGCGAAGCTGTACCAGCGCCTTTGTGACCAATAACACCTAAACTATGTGCGTCATCAACCATTACTGCCGCATCAAACTCATTGGCAATAGCGGTAAGTTCAGGCAAATTAACAATATCACCCTCCATACTAAAGATACCATCCGTACAAATTAACTTCGCGCTATCCTCAGGTAGACGAGATAACTTTGCACGCAAGTCCTCCATATTGTTGTGACCGTATTTAATTACCTTAGAAAAAGATAAACGGCTACCATCAATAATGGATGCATGGTCGCGTTCATCTAATAAGATATAATCATTACGCCCCATTAGACATGACAAAGGGCCAAGATTTGATTGAAATCCTGTACTAAAAAGAATAGCAGCTTCTTTACCCACATAAGCAGATAATTTTTCTTCCAGTTCTACGTGAATATCCAACGTACCGTTTAGGAAACGAGATCCAGCACATCCAGTACCATACTTTTCCAAAGCGTCTTGCGCTGCTTTTATAATACGTGCATCAGTCGTTAACCCTAAATAAGAGTTAGAACCAAACATCAATACACGTCTACCATCGATTTTTACCTCGGTATCTTGTTTTGATTGAATAGGTCTAAAATAGGCATATAAGCCTTTAGCTTTCAACTCCTCAACAATCTTAAATTGCGATATTTTTTCGCCTAACTTTCCTTTACTCATGCGATAAAAAGGTATTTCTAAAACTATTTCTAACTTTTAGATGTTATTGTAACAAACAAAATTATCGAATTGGACTTTTATATAAAAAACTCGGTCTCCGATGAAAAATCTGCTATATCCACAATGTAAGCTGAAATTCTACGTTGCATATATTCACAATAATTCCAAAAAAACGTTGCAAACATACGAAAACATAATCTGACTTTCACTTAAATTTAGTCATATTTTTAACACATCGTCCAAAACAGTTAATTTTATTTTAATACTCCGCTAACATCACTCCACATAATTCTACTTTAAAATAAGACAATTTTAATAATTATATTTGCGAACTTTAAATTATCCTATAATTAGTTACATTTAGGTTCATTGCAATAGCAATGGTGTAGACTTACTAATATACAACAATATATGGCTTTATCTTCAGATATCAATATAAAAAATAAAAAAGCTTCTTTTGAATATCACTTACTAGACAAGTACATAGCAGGAATTCGGCTATTGGGAACAGAAATAAAATCCATCCGCGAGGGCAAGGCAAATATTAACGATAGTTTCTGCAGTTTTTTTGAAGACGGACTCTATATTCGTAACATGCACATTGCCGAATACTCCATGGGTTCTTTCTATAATCATGAGGCAAAACGGGACCGTCAGCTGCTATTGACAAAAAGAGAATTAAAAAAATTGAAAGAGAAGGGGGAAGAACGTGGTTTTACCATTGTCCCTTTACGCATTTTTATCAGTCCGCGTGGTTTTGCTAAAGTCGAAATTGCGTTGGCACAAGGTAAAAAGGATTTTGACAAACGGGAAAACATTAAAGAAAGAGATGTCAAGCGTGAACTTGACCGTGTAATGAAATTTTAGGTTAACGCGCCAGGATATATGCACCTGGCGTAATGCCTACTCTGCTTTTAAAAAGCCGAACAAAGTAGTTAACATCATTAAACCCGGCACCATAGCAAGACTCCTTAACATTGCGGGTTTGCAAAAGCATCTTTTTCGCTACCTCAATACGCTGTTGGATCACATACTCCATAGGACTAAGTCCTAACTCACGGTTAAACATCCGCGTAAGGCTTGCCTTACTCATGTGAGCAGTCCGTTCGAGCAGTGCCATTGTGATTTTCTCCGTAATATGCTTCTGAATAAACTCTTGCAAATGTAGCAGAATCTTGTTGGGCGATTTACCAATTTTCAATGCAATCGATGACTGAGACTGCAATAACCGAATTGTAAGCTCTTTAAAAGCGAGATCGGCGAGCACATCTTTTAACGGATTTTCGCTGATAATGATCTGAAATAACTTGTTCACCAAGTCCGCGAGCTCCGTAGAATTATAGAGATGAAAAAGGTCGGGATCAATACGCCACTGATTGACCTGCTCTTTGGGATAAAATTCATTTAAATAGTCCAAAACTGCTGCTATCTTCTCTTTATGAATTGTCAAAGCAGTACACTGCGTAGGCTTTTCCAAAGTTGCTTCAGGAAAATCGATGTGCATGCCAACAAGGGCGGGCAATACCATCATCTGCCCCGGCAGATAATCAAAAGACTTTATATTATCCAAATGCATGATCTTCTTCCCTTGGATCATATTAATCATAACGAGATCATCGAAACACAAGGGTACATGTTGCGAAACACGATACGTTTCGTAGATATTAAGCTCCAGGCTATCTAACGTGAATGCACGTCGGTTTTCCACTAATGTACTCAACTCCCGAGCCTGAGAAAATGGCAATGTATGAATTAACGTCCTGTCTCCCATGATGTACCAATTAAGTAAAATGGCTTTATATCAAATATAACAAAAAAAATGGAACGTCGGTTTTCATCCATTTGAAACAATCGTGCTATGTTTTGGATCGATACTGCTACGGGATTGAATAATTGCTGGCTAACTTTGATAAGAAGGGAATAAAAATAATTAAAAATAAACCATATGAGCGCAATTAAAAGGCCATCGTTCAAAGAACGATATGACAACTACATTGGTGGTAAATTCGTCGCACCAGTACAAGGAAAATATTTTGATAACATCTCACCAGTAGACGGAAAGGTATTTACACAAGTTGCCCATTCCACAAAAGAAGATCTGGATCTAGCTGTTGATACTGCTGCTAAAGCCTTTGAAACTTGGGGAAAGACTTCAGCTACTGAACGGAGCATCATCCTAAATAAAATCGCCGACCGCATTGAAGCGAATCTAGAATATATCGCCGCCGTTGAAACCATAGACAACGGTAAGGCGGTACGCGAAACGCTAAATGCTGACATCCCATTAGCAATTGATCATTTTCGATATTTTGCGGGTGTAATCCGTGCTGAGGAAGGTTCCATAAGTGAACTGGACAGTAACACCGTATCCTTGATTGTACACGAGCCAATCGGGGTAGTTGCACAGATTATTCCATGGAATTTTCCGATTCTAATGGCGGTATGGAAACTAGCTCCAGCGCTTGCAGCAGGGAATACCGTTGTACTAAAACCCGCTGAAAGTACACCGGCATCTATTCTTATCCTGATGGAAATAATTGGTGATTTGATTCCCGCCGGAGTGGTTAATATCATCAATGGTTTCGGTGCGGAACTTGGTCGGTCCTTAGTCACCAATCCAAAAGTTTCCAAAGCAGCATTCACGGGATCCACAGCAACAGGCCGTTTGGTGATGCAGTATGCCACTGAAAATATCATTCCAGTAACACTCGAACTCGGCGGAAAATCGCCCAATATTTTCTTCAGTTCGGTGATGGATGCCGATGATGCATTTTTGGACAAAGCGATAGAGGGCGCGGTGCTATTTGCACTCAACCAAGGAGAGATTTGTACGTGTCCTTCACGTTTATTGGTACAGGAAGATATCTACGATAGATTTATAGCGAAAGTCGTTGATCGGGTCAATAAGATCAAAGTCGGAGACCCATTAGATCCATCAACCATGATGGGCGCTCAGGCATCAAAAATCCAAAAAGACAAGATCATGTCCTATATCAAACTAGGCAAAGAAGAAGGAGCAGAAGTCTTGACCGGTGGCGATGAAAACAATGTTGGCGAGGGCTTTGAAGACGGCTACTACATTAAGCCTACCCTATTCAAAGGCAATAATAAAATGCGGATTTTCCAGGAAGAAATCTTTGGACCAGTACTGGCGGTCACTACTTTCAAAGATGAGGAGGAAGCAATTGCCATCGCCAACGATACGATGTATGGACTAGGAGCTGGTGTATGGACCCGAGATGCGCATCAGCTTTATCAGGTTCCACGTGCTATTCAGGCGGGCCGTGTTTGGGTAAATCAGTATCATTCCTACCCTGCTGGAGCTCCATTCGGTGGATACAAACAGTCTGGTATCGGACGGGAAAATCATAAAATGATGCTCGCACACTATAGACAGGCTAAAAACATGCTGATTTCCTACAGCAAAGAAAAACTTGGTTTCTTCTAACAGAAGTTTAAGAGTAAGCTAACGCCGTACCAGGTGGTATCGTCAAACGCCATGCTGCCTGGTACGCTTTAAACACGCAATCGATCTTTCGCGCTAAATTTGATGGGGGCTAATTTTAAAAAAACATGATCCAATTTTATGATGATAAATAGACTAGACGTTACGGATAAAGCAAAAGATCTTATTCATGAACTTGAAGCAAAACATGGTAAATTAATGTTCTACCAAGCAGGAGGCTGCTGTGAGGGGACTCAACCGCAGTGCTTTGAAGAAGGAGGCTACTTCCCCCGTACAAATGACGCCATGATTGGACTAGCGGAAGGCTATGAATTCTGGGTTGATCGCGATCTCTTTGAATACTGGAAACATGCACATTTTACATTAGATGTACTGGATGGCTTTGGCCCGGGGGGCTTCTCGCTGGAAACGCCATTGGGTAAAACCTTCAAAGTTCACTACAGACTGTTTACATCAGAAGAGCTCAATAATTTAAGCCCCGTCAAGAGAAACGAATAGAAAAAAACGTAAATCCATAGAATCACAACCCTATCGGAGACGACGATCAAAATTCTTAGATCGATCTCTCCACAAAAAAAGGACCTTAATTACGGTCCTTTTTCCATGTTATAAATTTTCAGAATTTTCGTCTCGTACCCTAAAAAGAGACATCGAATTCTATTCAATATCCAAACCTTCAAGCACAGGAATCGGCTGCTTGCTTTCATCCAGAGCAACAAATGTAAAAACACCTTCTATTGCCAGCTCTCTGCCCTCCTTGTACATATGTTCCAAAAATATCTCGACCTTCACCTTTAAGCTGGTCCGGCCTACATGTTGAACTCTTGCGATAGCTTCTATAATACTTCCAGAGGGAATAGCTTTATTAAAGTCTATACGATCTGTTGATACAGTGACCAACGTTTTGCGACAAAATCGTGTTGCAGCCATAAACGACACTTCATCCATAATGGACATGGCCTTGCCGCCGAATAAAGTATCGTGATGATTTGTCAAAAACGGAAAAACAGTTGTACAAACATGTGTTTCAGACAAATCAATACGTTCTTGTAAAGTCATTTATTGTTTTATTTAGTGGATTTAAGAGGGGACAAATGTAAATTAATCTCATTTCAGTTGAGTCATTTCTATTCCATATTTTCATTGATATCCACACCGATACCCTTCAATAAGAGCGACGCATTGAATATCTTGCACTCGCCAATCTTCAGCTTATAATCAAACAGCATCTGACCTTCATCAACACGAATATCAAAATGATAATTTTTGATATCTCGAGGAAATTCCTCCTGTAAACTAGACAGCTGTAAGTCGTGTGTTGCCACCATACCTTTACCATTTAACCGCACCAATTTCTTTATGATCGCCCGCGAACCGAGGTATTTATCCACCGAATTTGTACCCCTTAACATCTCATCAATCAGAAAAAAGCTATCGCTGTGTAGAGACACCGTATCTAATATGAATTTCATCCGATTCAGTTCCGCCTTAAAGGTCGACGTACTTTCATTCAGATTATCTTTGATCCGCATATAGGATATCAGTTTGTAAATCGGCAGCTGAAAAGATGTTGCTGCAACAGCCGCCCCAGCATAGGCCAAAATGGCATTTATGCCCACAGTACGCAGAAAGGTACTTTTACCAGCCATGTTGGATCCAGTTACCAAAGCAATACGATGATCCATACTGTTATAATCATTGGCAACTACCTGATCGATCGGGATCAAGGGATGATATAATCCTTGCGCATTAATCTTATCTTGCAATGGGTTATCCAAAATTATCGGATCAATATAGGTCGGATGATTTCGCTTCCAAATAGCCAGACTCGTTACCGCCTCTACCTTTGCCAAAGTATCGAATGAATTTAAAATTTCATGCTCATATTTATTCTTCCAGTCAACAATTGCCAATACCTGCCTAAAATCCCAAAGAAGAAATAAATTTAAAAAAATACCAACAAAGACATTATTGCGGGCATCCAGATTGTTAATTAGACCTGCAAGCTTTTTAAATGCAAGGGAAATGGAATCAGCACCTTGATGCTGTTTAAGTTCCCCGGCGATCCCCAGCATGGAAGAGGACTTCCACTCCTTGCTTTCAATCGATTGAATCGCTTCGGCATAAGAGCCTAGGACAGCACCAATCTTGTCTATTCGAGAGGAAAACAGCCCCACACTTCCCGCTTTGGCTAATGCCCAAAGGATATGGAACAAGCCCAATAATGTTGCAATTCCAGCCAACTTTGGAACAAAAAAACTTCCGGCTAAAGCAAGTAAAAAGAGAATGGGACCTGCTTTGATATAGAAACGCATAAAACCGTTGCCGAATTGAAAATTACGATTCTGAAAGTAATTTGTCAGGAAAGCCTTGATGTCCAGCTTATGGTTCAGGTTCGCCAACAGTTTAGCCTGAAAATCCCAAATCCATTCCGATTCGTTTTCCAGTTCCTGAGTCGCTTCCTGATTATGCAGAATCTGATATTTTTGAAGCGGTTTATCAAGCCATGAAGCCAAAAGATCGATTCCCTGCTTTGTAGTTGCACGATTTATCTGGGCAAATAAAGCATAGGTTCCAAAGACATCCATATCAGCGCTATACGGATGAGCCCCATCCTCAAAATGCTGGCCATGATCATACATATTTAATTTTCCTTCTGCCATCGCCTGCTCATTTGCCAAAACCTTAAGATAAGCTTCAAAATAATTTTTCTGAAGCTCCAGCTTGCTCTGCTTCCGCACGAGATAAGCGAACAAAAATAACAATGAAAAAAAACAGAAAAAGACCAAAGGCAGACTTTCGAGCTGAAAGGTATAAAATAATAACGCTCCCCCTCCCAGGATTACAAATAGACGCGACAAACTCAATGTGTTGACTTGCTTATTTAACTTGAGCACGGTTGAAGCTATTTCTTGATGCTTCTGATCATATAATATTGATGTTGGAGTCATAACGTGAATATTTAGTCTTTCACTTCATTTTAATTTAATTGAGGATCTTATCAGTTTTTTTACAAAAGGAGGGGCCATAGGCGCTTGAGACCTTGGAGATGCACATCGAAGCCGCTTAAATGGCTTTACCAAGCTTGGTCTCCCACCAAAGGAACAAAACGAAAAGTATCCAGTTCGATACGGTCAAAATCATTTTCACCTACCCGGATAATGGTGACCATTTTTTGCGACTTTTCATCTCCGACAGGGATCACAAAAATTCCGCCCATTTTCAATTGCTTTAACATCACCTCTGGCACAAATGGTGCGCCCGCAGTCACGATAATCTTGTCATAAGGAGCGTGCTCTTCCATTCCCTTAGAGCCATCACCCAAAAAGAAATTAGGTTTATAGCCCATGTAGGGCAGTACCTGAATGGTGCGATGGTACAGATTTTCTTGGCGCTCGATGGTATACACTTCAGCACCAAGTTCCATTAGAATGCAGGTTTGGTATCCAGATCCGGTCCCGATTTCCAAGACTTTATCCCCTTTTTTTACGTGGAGTAATTCGGACTGATAAGCCACCGTATAAGGCTGTGAAATTGTCTGCCCATCACCAATTGGAAATGCAATATCCCGATAAGCCTGATTCCAGAAAGTTTCATCAAAGAAAAAATGACGTGGTACTTTTCCAATGGCATCTAAAACTTTTTGGTCTGCAATACCTCGGCTTTTTAGATGTTCCACCAATTTCTTACGGGCACCTTTCTCCCGATAATTATCAATAAACTTGTAGGCCATGATGATTCAAATTTACCTTTTAAAAGGCACATTCAGCAGAACTAATCACAATTAACTCAATACCAATACAGTACACATTTATAATTCAATTTACTTTATTTTGCAAATCACCAGACCTTATAGCCAGTGTACGTTGACCGTTCGAATTGGACATCAAACAAAACGATAGGCGCATGTGGTTTAACTTAGCCCATAACGCAAGTCTTTAAATCCTATAGGGGTAATAGCTGGCGCTAATAGGGATCCACATCGACCTGAACGCGCACGCCTGTATTGCTTTTATCTATTTCAAAATCCAGAAGAACCGAACGGATCAGTTCCTTAACCTTTGCAATACTGATATTTGTACGTTCTATCTTCAAGGTGATAGTCTGAATAAAATTATTGCGCACGCGGGAAACCAAAGGCGGCTCTGGCCCCAACACCCTTGCCCCCAGCTGTTGGCGCAATGCTACGGCAAAACGATTGGCCGAATCATAGCATTTCTGAAAATCAGCATGCTTAATATCAATTCGGATGAGGCGGTAAAAAGGGGGATAAAGGTAATTTTTTCGTTCTGTAATTTCAGTCATAAACATATCCTCATAATCGTTGTTGACTACCTGTTCAAGCACTCTGTGCTTGGTCGTATAACTTTGGATAATCACCCTTCCGCCAGCTTCACGACGACCAGCCCGGCCTGCAACTTGTGAAAACAGTGAAAAAGCACGTTCATAGGAACGAAAATCAGGAAAGTTGATAATGGTATCCGCGTTAATAACACCAATCAGACTTACCCTTCCAAAATCGAGCCCTTTAGCTACCATTTGCGTTCCAATAAGCACGTCGAATTCATGCTCATCAAATGCTGTGATAATTTTATCAAATCCATATTTGCCTTTTGTAGAATCCAAATCCAACCGGCCGATGCGAATTTCCGGCATCAGAAGCTCCAGCTCCTCCTCTACCCGTTCTGTACCGAATCCTTTACTTTCGATATGCGGCATCCCGCAGGCTGGACAAACCCGCAACGGAGGTTCGACATGACCGCAATAATGACAGTGCATCATATTGGAGCTCTTATGATAGGTTAAGCTCACATCGCAGTTGACACATTTTGCGACAAATCCACAGGTATTACATTGGATCATGGTCGTATGTCCACGTCTATTTTGAAACAAAATAACCTGCTCCTTATTTTTTACAGCTTCTTCAATGGCCTTTAGCAAGGTACCTGAAAAATAGGAAAACATATTTTCCTTTCTTCCCTCTTCGGCAATATTCACCAGCTCAATACTTGGCAACTGCGCATTCCCGTATCGTTCTAGCAGTTGTACAAAACCGTACTTCTTGGCTTTGGCATTATAATAACTTTCCAAAGAAGGTGTGGCTGATCCTAAAAGTACCTTAGTCTGATGGAGAAAGCCGAGATAAATGGCGGTATCCCGAGCATGGTAGCGGGGAGCCGGATCGAATTGCTTATAGGAATTTTCGTGTTCCTCATCAACAATGATAATGCCCAGGTCCTGAAAGGGCAAAAAGACGGATGAACGCGCGCCAATCACCACCTTGAACTCATTTTTCATTACTTTATGCCATACCTCGGCACGTTCATTATCATTAAATTTGGAGTGATAAACGCCAAGTTTATCTCCAAAATGCAACTTTAAGCGAGCGGTAATCTGCGCTGTAAGCGCAATCTCGGGCAATAGATACAAGGCTGATTTTCCGGCAGCTATCGCCTGTTCTATCAGCCGGATATAAAGCTGTGTTTTCCCTGAAGCGGTGACACCATGCAATAAAGTAACTTCCTTATCCTCAAAGGACTTCTTGATTTCATCATAGGCGCGTTGCTGATTTTCATTAAATTGGAAATTAGCATCCAATTCGATATCTTCTCGCTGAAACCGAGAGACAACCTTCTCTTTGATTTCAAAAACACCTTTGTCAATCAAAGCTGTAATAGCGCCGTTACCGCAGCCCGAGGCCTCGGTTAACATCGGCCGTGTAATCTCCTCCGTTTTTTTAACAAGTTGCATAAACGCCAATACGGCATCTTGCTGCTTTGGCGCTCGGTTTAAACTATCCAACAGCTCTCTTTTAGCATCTTCATTTTTAAAATCAGGAGCAAAACGTAAAAATGCTTTGGTCTTAGGTTTATAGCGCTCGGTAATCTCTTCAGAAATCAATACTATTCCCTTGTCAAATAATTGCTTTAAAATAGGGAAAACAGTTTTTTGCCCCAGCAACTTCACAATATCATTCACCTTAAGTTCGCCAGCCACCTCCAGTGCTTCAATGATAAGATACTCTTTATCGGAGAGTGTAGAACGATCAAACTCATCAGCAATCGAAGGAACCACTTTGGTCTCACTGGCCAGCTTCAATGCTGCGGGGAGCGCCGCCTGCATCACCTCACCCAAGCTACACATATAATAATCGGCAAGCCAATCCCAAAGTTTAAACTGCGCCAAATTGACGATCGGATTTTCATCGATAATGTCCAAAATATATTTTGCTTCATAGTGCTTTGGTGCTTCCCGGCTAATTGACTTAACAAGCGCTGAGTAGATCTTATTCCTTCCAAATTGCACAATGACCCGTACTCCTAGCTGCACACGATCGTTCCAGTCGGCCGGAATACGATAGGTATATGTTCTTGCTAACGCTAGTGGTAAGACCACATCAACAAACAGCGTATCTCTTTCACTAAAAATCGTAGATTGTGGATTGGACATAAATTCAAATTATGGTATAAAAGTACAAAAAAACCTTCACGAAAAGAGATCAAACGACTCTAGCGATTATCAAAACCTACATCTCTTGACACTGTTGTATAAGCGAAATCACAACCAAAAAACAATACATTCACCGTGTAACTATAACCTAAAAGAGCCTTCCTGAAATCTATCCGGGAAGGCTCCTATATTTTAGATACACGTATCGATCTGTATCGAGTGATGCAATTAGCAAATGAAATTACGACTTGTTCTTCAGTGCCGCAATAAATAACGCTACCCAACCGATGATAAACGAAAGACCGCCTAAAGGTGTAATAGGGCCCAAAATAGACGGATTACCAAAACCTGTTATTTCTCGTACGCTTAAAATATACAAGGATCCCGAAAAAAATAGAATACCAATGAGAAAAGCAATAAAGGATACTTTAATCGAATACGTCTTGGCTCGGGAAAAAGTAGATAAAAATAACAAAGCAAAGGTATGATAGAAATGATACTGATTGGCCGTTTTCCAAGTTTCAATATGATATGTACTTACCTTTCCTTCTAGACCATGAGCACCAAAGGCACCTAATATTACAGCTAATGCTCCCAACAAAGAAGCGGCTAAAATGATTTTCTTATTCATTATGTTGATTGAATGCTGAAAATGAGTTTCTAGCGATAAATGTATTAAAAACCGATCAAAATAAGGAATTTTTTGTTAAATTTATGTGATAAAGAGGTATTATTGGAACGATTTCTGTCTCTTCCCATATATTTTTATTAGGTTTGTTTCTACGTATGGGTCTTCATGAGCTTCATGCTGCTCACCGAGTTATTGAAAGACGTACAATGATTTTATCTCCATGAGAAACATTGGCTTCATGAATACTTCATCGCCATCAAAAATTCGAATTTAATGTACTCTCTTGTTTGCGAAAATAGAGTACTTCAAACATATTTGTTCTGATGAAATTTGCATTAATCGTATCAACGGGCAAGTTAGTAACGATATAAGTCAAATTTATCAGCCAATGAAAAAAATAAAAAGGATGAAAAAAACAATCATCATCACTGTGATATTATTCATCGCGGTCATCGCGGCCACGATCTACCTTTTCGGAGATTTTAATAAAAATAACAAACAAGATTCTAAAGCCTTACAATACCTTCCCGAAAATACATTAGCGATTGCTTCCTTTACAAATGATCAAACGGTGGATACGATCTTTAACGACTATGAACTCTTTAAAGCAATTATTGGCCAGCAAAATTTCAGCCACCTCAAGCGTCTGAAAGAAGATTTATTACAAAACGATCAGCTTGCACCACTAGTAGATGGACAGCAGATACTGCTCTCTTTTCACCAGGAAAAAGAGCAGATTACACCTTTGTATAGTGTCCAGGTGGGGCAAAGTCTAGATAACAAGGCCTTGGCAACATTACTTGGCAACGTCGGGAAAAATTATAAAATACAGTCCTTTGATACCTTAGGGCACCGATTTTATGGACTTAACCAAGGCACTAAAGACAGCACACTTTATTGCTCCTATTTTCACGAAATTATTTTTGCCAGCTATTCCAAAAAAGTACTCGCTCAGATCTTTGACAAAAATGTAAAGAAAATAAATACAAAACAGATTGAGTTCTTTGTCAACCACAACAATAAAAACACTCCCCTAAGTCTCTATTTTTTCAATGAACAGCTATCTCAGTTTGCCCGAATATTGATGAAATCCAAGTTCGGCAATTATCTAGGCCTAATAGATTCGCTGAAAGGACAAACCTCCTGGAACATGAATTTTAAAAAGGATGCATTTATCTTTAAAGGCGAAACTGCGCTTACGGACAGCAAAAACAGCTACCTACAGTTATTTGCTACGCAGACAGCTCAGGTGCAGGCCTTGGGTAATTATCTTCCTAAAAATGCAGCATCTTATATCGACTTTAGTATTTCAGATCCTCATAGTTTTCGTAGTGGTTTGAAAGCTTTGTTCGTACAACAGAAAGAAGATGGCCGATTGGCAAAGAGCATAAAAAACTTTGAAGAGGACAGTCAAGTATCCTTTGACAGTATCATCGCACCAATATTCAACGATGAATTTGCTCTTGCAGAGCTGGACAACCAGGATGCTATCGGTTTGATCAGCATTTCAGATTCGACAAAATTTGCAGATAACCTCAAAAAATTCAGTACTGCTGTTGGCGATTCGATCTATCAATTTAAATATTCGAATCTTTTATATGCACTCTTTGGCGAACCGTTCAAGAATTTTAACCGCCCCTATTTTACCGTTGTCGACAATATTATGGTGATAGCCAGCCGAACCGGGATCTTGAGCGACTATCGGGAATCTTTCCGGGAAAAGCAATTTCTGTCGGGAACGGCGATTTTCAAAAATCATGCAGCATTACAGAACAGTCGTAGTAATGTGACATTTTATTTAGAACCTAAAGCCAGTAAGAGCACTATTTTGAATAACTTAAAAGCGGAGTTTGCAAAGAATTTTAGAGATGAGGATGAATATGGCTTTCAGAATTTTTATTCGTGGTCCTATCAGCTCAGCGGCAATCAAGGCTCATTTTCCTCCAGTTTATACGCCCTCTATAAAAGCGATACGCGATTGGGGGGCAAACCTGAGTGGACGGTGCAGCTCGAAAGCCGGATTATTAATAAGCCTTGGATCTTCGACCAAGATGGAAAGAACAAGTTTATCCTGATTCAAGAACAAGATCATACCGTACACGCCTTCTCTCCGGATGGAAAAGAACTTTGGCAAAACCTCTTTCAAGGTGAAATTTTGGGCGAGCCTATACAGTTACAGGATCTCAGTATTATCGCCGTAACAAAAAACCGATTGTACCGCTTTATGCCCGACGGGAAAAATATGACCGGTTTTTCGGTTGAACTACCGTCGAAGGCAACCTACGGAGCGACACTCGCTAACTTCAATAAAGAACAACGTATTTACATTCCAGCGACAGATCGAATCTTGGCTTATACCTTAGCTGGCAAAAAAGTAGATGGCTTTGAAAATAATTCTGTGGATGGTCGAATTATATTTGATTTAAAAACCACCACCTTGGGGCAGACAAATTACATTATTGCAGGTACAAGCACAGCTTCGGTTTATTTCTTTGATCAGAACGGTAAAATTATCCATAAAAAGACATTGGATACGGATGGGGAAAGTGTTAAAAATCCAATTGGTTTAATGGCTGCATCTGACGAAAAAAATTCTTTCATTTATTTGGCAGACAATAAAGGCAGCATTTACAAAGTACCATTTGAGGGTGATGCAAAAAAAATTAAATTAGGCGATTGGAGCAGAGATGCTTTCTTTAATTTCGAAGATATTAGCGGTGGTGCTGACAGAGACTTTGTCATACTGTCCAAAAACAAACTGAATGCATATAGCGCAAGAGACTCTTCTTCCTACTTTGAATATAAATTTATCGAAGATGCCAGCAACAGACCCTTGTTTTTTAAACGAATAGGAAAATCTGATATCATAGGGGTTGGTACTGACAACCGCATGATTTATGTTTTTGGGTCCGATGGTCTGGTCCAGGAGGGATTCCCGGTAGAAGGCTTCTCGAAGTTCTATTATGGACCAATTAACTATGGCGACAATGCCAATTATTTAATCTGTATGAAGCGCGATTTCAAAGTCTATGTATATAAGTTTTAAAACGCTGGAAATCAATTTTTTAAAATAACCCTCAAATGCAATAAGGTGTGAAAAGATCTTTATAAAAAATTTGTCTAATCTAATTTTTTTATAGTAGGTTTGCAGACTTAATATGACTATGCTGAAATCAGAAGAATTAAAAGAATTATTGGCCAAACCAAAACGCATTGTAATTACAACGCACTACAAACCAGATGGAGACGCATTAGGCTCATCGTTAGGTTTATATTTTTGGTTGGTCGCAAAAGGACACCACGTAAATCTGATTGTGCCTTCAGACTTTCCTGCCTTTTTGGATTGGTTGCCAGGCTTAGAAAATGTACAAATTTATACGCAGAATATGGATCTGCACAATCAACAGATTGATGCGGCTGAATTCATTTTCTGCTTAGATTTTAATGGCCTTGCGCGGATTCACGACATGGCCGAACCCATTCGCCAAGCGAAAGGAATCAAATGCATGATTGATCATCATTTAGATCCGGAAGGATTTGAAGACTACGCCTTTTGGGATCCATCTGCAGCAGCGACAGCACAATTGATCTACCGCTTCTTAACGTATGAGATGCAAGATTCGGAACATATCAGTGCAGACATGGCGACCTGCCTTTATACGGGTATCATGACCGACACCGGTTCATTCCGCTTTCGTTCTACAACAGCCGAAATCCACCGTATTATAGCAACCCTCATCGATTGTGGTGCGCAAAACTGGGCGATCCACGAAGAGATTTACAATAGTTCCTCTGAAGGCCGTCTTAAATTCTTAGGGTTTTGCTTACTTAATCGATTGGAAGTCATTCATGAATATAATACGGCTATTATCCATGTGACAAAAGCGGATCTCACGCAGTTTGAAGTTATCACCGGTGATACGGAAGGATTGGTCAACTATGCACTCTCTATTAAAGGAATTCGATTGGCAGCGTTAATTATTGATAGAAATGAACAAATTAAACTATCTTTGCGTTCGATTGGAGAAGTTCCTTGCAATGAGATCTGTAAATTGTATTTCAATGGGGGTGGGCATCTTAATGCTTCAGGGGGCAATTCGAAAGAAAGCTTAGAAGCGGTAGTGTCCAAATTCAGATCGGTTTTACCAAATTATAAAGAAATATTAACAAAATAAGATATAGTAACATACATTAGAAAATGAAGAAAGCAATTCTATTTTTCGCGGCTGCCGGTCTTTTGATGACGTCATGCCAAAAATTCAAAAAGGCTGAAGGTGGTCTTGAGTATAAAATCGTGGATGATAATGCAAAAGAAAAAGCGGTATCTGGCGATTTATTAGCACTTGACATGGTTGTGAAAACGGACAGAGATTCTACAATGCAAAGTACGTATGACATGGGAGTCCCTCAGATCGTTCAATTATATCCAGATAGTATTATTGCAAAAAACCCAGGTGACCCTACAGGTTTATTCAAATACGTAGGTGAAGGCGATAGCTTGGTATTCAAAATCAATTTGGATTCTATGGCGGCTAAAACTCATCAACCAAAACCAGAATTCGCGGATAAATTCATCATTTACTCCATAAAGGTCAAAAAACATTTCAAAAAAGGAAAGTTGACTGATCAACAATTGGGTGAACAAGTTCAGAAATACTTTGAAGAAGAATTGAACAAGCATAAAGCTGCTGAACCTGCAAAATTGGAGAAATACATCAAGGATAAAAACTTGAAAACAACAAAAACAGCTTCAGGTCTTCAATATGTAATTACGAAACCCGGAACAGGACCAAATGCTAAAGTAGGTGATTCTGTCCACGTAAACTACGTAGGTTCATTGACCACTGGAAAAGTATTTGATACAAACCTTCCTGATGTAGCTAAAAAAGAGAAAATATTCAATGCACAACGTCCTTACGAAGCATTAAAATTCCAATTAGGTGTTGACGGCGTGATCCCAGGTTGGACTGAAGCTTTTCAATTGTTTAACAAAGGAACGAAAGCAACTTTAGTTATCCCTTCATCTTTGGCTTACGGCGATCGCCCTTCTGGTATAATTCCTCCATACGCTCCTTTAGTATTTGAAGTAGAAGTATTGGATATCAAACCTGGAAAAGTTCCAGCACCTACAGCGACAACTCCTGGTATGGTAGCACCTACAGGAACGACTGCTCCAGTGACAACAGCTCCAGCAACGAAAAAGTAATTTAACGGTATATTTTAGTAGAACAGAAAAGCGGTTTCATTAAGTTGAAACCGCTTTTTTGTTGTACCAGTATTTTTTATGATTTAATCGTCTTTTTAATCTTCCTTATTTTCATCCACAGGATAACTACAGCCAACGTAAAGCTAACGACCATAATGATGGTCAATGAAACAAGTGCTTTATTGGTGTGGTAATTTTCAGCATGCTGAATAAATAGCAACCTAAAAATCCGGAGATAATGCGTAGATGGAATAACATTGGCAATCGCCTGCACCCATTCTGGCATCAGGCTGGATGGCCAGGTAAATCCGCTCAGGATAAAAGCGGGTGTTGCAATCACCATAAGGACTTCTGTCGATTTTAGCTGCGAAGGCAGTAGTATACTAACCAGTACACCAATAAAACAGACAGCAAGCAAAAATACACATGTACACAGTACAAATCGGCCGAAATCAGCTTGCAAAGGCATACGGTAGTACTGACCAAAACCCCAATATAAAATCAAAATGCCTACAGACATCAAGATATAAGGTAAAATCTTTACAAGGATAAGTCCGATAGGATTACCGATTTTACGCACAAGATCCGGAAACGTGTTACCTTCAAACTCTGACGAAAAAGACAACGCCAAGCCAAGGAGCAATACCTGTTGCAAGACCGTAATTAAAACCCCCGGCAGCATAAAATAAAGGTAGTTGCCGCTTCGAATATTTTGCTTCACAAAGGTTGTTTTAAAAGGTTCATATTGTTGAGCAGCGATCTTCGCGGGAACACCTCGTTTCATCTGCGCCTGAATTTGGATTCCAGCTTTAAGTGTTGACGCACAAACATTCACCGCCATCATTGCAGTATTGGAGGTCAATGTATTGGCTCCATCAACAAAAACAGTCATTTCGGGCAACCTGCCTTGTTGTACTCCAGAAGCAAAGCCTTTGGGAATATGTACAATCGTTGTTGCTTCGTATTGCATGGCAATATCTTTGGAATCAAAAAGGGAAGGCAATACACGGGCAACGTCAATACTCTCATTATCTGAAAGCATATCTATGAAGGAACTGCTTAAGGGACTATTATCTTCATCGACAACAATGATCGGCATCTCCGTCACTTTGCCCTGTTGATAGACATGCCCCACCAAGATGCCGTACAAAACAGGCGCACCGAGAAAAAGCATTAGCAAGACTTTGTTATTGAAGAAAAGTTTAAACTCCCGTTGGATTAATTCGATAAATTTTTTCACATTCAAACCCTTTAATTCGCATGGAGAACCACAAGCGTTTTGGTTAATAAATCTTTAGCACCAGCACTATCCTCAGGAACAACCTTCAGCTCAAACACAGCCTGTTGCGGATCAAAATCGGGATAGGCAGAGGCTATGCTCGCATAAGAATTTAACGCCTTAATACTGATCACTTTCGCTTTAACTTTTTTGTGGTTCAAATAAGGAATGTCCACTTCTACAGCAGCACCTTTTTGAAATCTTCCAATTTGGTTTTCAGGCAATGTGAACCTAAAATAGGTTGATCGATCAAGAAAGCCATTAATAATCGGATAACCCGCCATCGCCAGTTCACCAACTTTCAGATTAATGGTCTCCACGCTCATATCTTGTGGGGCAATGATATATTTTTCCCCCGCAGCAACCTTCACTTCAGACACCGCTCCGAGCGCACGTTCCTTCTGTCCCAAAGCCATAAGCTGCTGTTCTTGTCTAGCTCCCCCTTTAGCTTCGGCTAATTCAGCCTGAGCAGCGAGATACTGATTTTTAGCCCCTTGATATTTTGCATAGGTTTCGTCATATTTTTGTTGTGGAATCAGGCTATCCTGCAAAAGTGCATCTAATCGACCTATCGACTTCCTTGCAAACTCATATTGTTCCCTCAAACCATCTACTTTTGCCTGAAGTTGTGTCAATTGCCCTTTTGTAGCCCCTTTGAGTGCCATGTTATATTGCGCATCGGCAGATTGCAGTGCACCTTTTGCCTGTTCCTCTTTCGCATCTACCTCGGGGATACTCAAAATGGCCAACGTATCCCCTGTATGGACAAAATCCCCCTCTTCAACCAGTAGCTTTGCAATTTTTCCTGGAGCCTTAGTCACAACTGTTACCTGCTCACGCTCCACTTTCCCTTCAATAGGCTTCGTTTTTTCTTGGTTTGCACAAGAAACTAGGATAAACAGCAATAATATTCCATATAAATTCTTCATCTTACTCATGTATGGTTTGTAATAATTTTCCTGATGTATGTAATAACTCCACCGCTGCAGTACGTTGCTGCAACACATTATTAAAATAGCCTAAATTGACCTTATACCAATCGTTTTCGGCAGCCAATAATGCTGTAACATCTATCAATCCAGCTTGATATTGCTTCACAGCCATAGAAAGGTTATTTTCAGCTACTTTTAATTGCTGTTCGCCAACCTTCAGCTTTTGATTACCCGTTGTGTAGTTGACGGTACTCTTACTCAATAATAAATTTAACTTTTCCTGTGTATCTTCCCGTTTGGTCGTATTGATATGTTGATCGAGTTTAACTTGTCTAATCTTATTCAGATGCTCGCCACCCGTGTAGAGATCCCATTTAACGCCCACTCCAACTATTAAGTTGGGACTACCCTTAATGGAATTGAGCGGCAAATTGACAGTACCCAATAGGGGCTGGTCTTTAACAGTTAGCTTGGAATTGAATACATTCAGATAGTTTGCAGAGCCAAAGGCAAAGACCGCCGGAAGCGCCCCCCCTTTTTCTTTTTTGTACAAGTACTCATAGGCTTTGGACGAAGCATCCAGTGCTTTGAGCTCAGATCGCTGCTCAACATCACCAGGGAGCTCCGACAAAAATATAGGTTTGAGTCCATAATGAATCGCACCAACTTTCTGAAAAGAGATCCCGGTTTCTTGTTCAAGCTTTTGACACAACAGGTCGCGGTTGCCCGAAAGCACCACTTTTTTTTCTTCCAGCTCCAGCAATGCCAATTTCAGCTTGTCGCGATCGTAAGGTATTGCAAGTCCATTTTGAATGGCTTTAGTCACCTTCTGTTGCTCTTTCTTTAATCGCTTTTCGGAATCCACGATCAATTTATCAACTTCATCCAACAACATCAGCTGATCGAAAGAAGCAATAATATCTTTTGAAAGTGTTTCCCGGCTCGCTGATTCCAGGTACTGCTGGGCAACAGCTTTCTCCTGCAATGCTTTTATTCCATTCGGAATCTGCAACCCCGAGAAAATAATCTGCTTGACAGACACGCCTGCATAAGCAGCTTGGCCATGTAGGCTAAATCCCGTTGCTCCTTCAAATAAGCCTAAGTTTAGTAATGGAATATTAACGGTCGGAATATCAACGCTCCCATTGCTATGAACATAACCGTATAATCCGAGTGCAGAGACATGGGGCAGCCGATTTGCTTTTACACCCTCGGCTTCCAAACGTGCTTTATCAACTTCGTAGGCCTTCAATTTCAATTCTTTATTGGTCTGAAAAGCTTTTTGAATAATATCTTTTACCGACGGATCAATCAATGATTGCGCATGTAGTTTGTTTAAAAACAGAACCGATGCCAAAGTCAATAAACCCAGGCTTAACTTCTTATTCATCATATGACTCATTAATTCTTATAAAAATAGGACAATAACCGCCTCGCTTATCTGTTTAACAGTAAATCTTACGGTATGTTTGACTGCTAACTCTTTTTATTCAACATTCTTTTCAACGCGAATAACATGCAACAATAGGACATTCATGCAGCAGTAACTGCCCATCAACAAATCGCTTTTTCGAAGAAGCAAAAAATGGAATCCAGTCCTTCAGCAGTAATCCGCTATTATTTTTCATTTTTGCTAATTAATAAGTTATCTTTGGAGATCGAATTGAAATTTTGGTAATTAAGCACACCACTTTATTCGATAATAATAAAAACAACTTTTTACCCTAACCGCTGCGTCCACGCAGAAAACTATGTTGCTTACAGATACACATACACACATTTATTACCATGCAGGAACGACAAAACTGCAAGAAAATCTTCAGCGTTGCTTTGATAATGATATCCAACGGCTTTTTTTGCCAAATGTAAATAGCGCTTCCATAAAACCCGTATTTGACACCGTAGCAGCTTATCCAGATCACTGTTTTCCCATGCTTGGATTACATCCCTGCGATGTCAAGGAAAACTATCTAGAAGAGTTAAAAATCATCCGAAAAAGCTTGGAAACTTACAAAGTCTATGCCATAGGTGAGATCGGACTGGATCTTTACTGGGATAAAAGCACGCTTGAAATTCAAAAAAATGCTTTTAGGACGCAGGTTCAATGGGCTAAGGAATTAAATCTGCCGATCGATATCCACTGCCGTGAAGCCTTTACAGAATTGTTCGAATTACTGGAAGAACTCCACGACGACAAATTGTTTGGCGTCCTGCACTGCTTTACAGGATCCCTTGAACAGGCCAATCGGGCCATCGAGTTAGGTTTCGCTCTGGGTATTGGCGGAGTCGTCACCTTTAAAAAAGCAGGCTTAGATCAGGTGGTCAAAGAAATCGATTTAAAACACCTTGTCTTAGAGACAGATGCGCCCTATTTGGCTCCCGTACCGTTCCGAGGTAAAGAAAATGAAAGCAGCTATTTGATCTACATTGCACAGAAAGTAGCTGACCTTCACCAGATTTCCATCGAAAAGGTAGCCGAAATCACAACAGAAAATTCAAAACGTATATTTGGTATATAATTTCAACACTCAATGCATAATATCTTTATTATCTACACAGGTGGGACCATTGGCATGGTTAAAGATGAGACAGGAACATTCGTTCCTTTCGACTTTGAATTGATCAAACGTAATCTCCCTGATTTAAGTCGCTTAGACTATAAACTCACCGTGCACTCTTTCGAACCCATTATCGATTCATCCAACATGAAGCCCGAAATATGGATTGAAATGGCACAAATTATTAAGGATAACTATGCAGATTACGATGGTTTTGTGATCTTACATGGTTCCGATACCATGGCGTTTACGGCATCGGTATTGAGCTTTATGCTGGAAGGACTCCAAAAACCGGTTATATTATCAGGCTCCCAGCTGCCTATTGGCGAAATTCGAACGGATGCCCGAGAAAATATGATGACCGCCCTTGAAATAGCATCGGCAAAACAAGATGGTGTGTCTATTATACAGGAAGTTTGTATTCTTTTCGACAATAAATTATTCCGCGGTAATCGTTCTTTTAAATATAACTCCGCCAAGTTTGAGGCTTTTAGATCCCCAAATTATCCCGTATTGGTAGAAGCTGGCATTCACCTCAAATACAATACAGATGCTTTATTGAACAATATTAATAAAGAATTTATCTTGCATACAAAATTGGATAATCGGGTGGCAGTATTGAAACTATTCCCCGGAATCTCTGCGCAAACAATCAAAGCGGTATTAAACTCCGATGTCCGTTCAATTGTGATGGAAACATTCGGTTCAGGAAATACCACCACTGACACGTGGTTTCTGGATTTACTAAAGGAAGCGATTGAGCAGGGTAAAAACATCCTCAATATTTCTCAATGTAAAGTTGGATCGGTCGAATTGGGGCGCTATGAAACCTCACAAGGTCTTAAATCCATCGGCGTGCTCAATGGCTATGACCTCACATTTGAGGCTGCAGTAACCAAATTAATGTATCTTCAGGGCGAACTAGAAGATCAAAGAGAAGTTGCTTATTGGATTGAAAAGGATATCCGCGGTGAATTGACTGTAAATGACTAAGTATAAATGACAATAGATCACAAAAGACTTATCAATAGATAAGTCTTTTGTGATCAATGTATTTCCAAGGCATAGATCTCGCTACAATGTCAATTCTTATTGTTCAGTGGACAGGCCAGCAAGCACTTCCGCAACAACAAAATTACTTCCACCAACAAAAATAAGATTGCCCTGCTGATAAGCATTTTTTGCTGCATCAAATGCGGCCGCGACACTCGGAAAGTCCAACCCTTTTAATCCAAATCCAAGAGCTTCTTTACGCAATTCACTGGCTAGCAGCGCACGCGGCATATCCGGAGCAGAGAAATAATAAATTGCGTCTTTGGGCAAATGGGGGAGCATATGTGTTAAGTCCTTATCGCGCATCGCCCCGATGACAAAGTGAAGCTGATCATAGTTTGTAGTCGCCAGGTTTTTCAACACTTCATGAATTCCGTCTTCGTTGTGTCCCGTATCACAGATAACAAAAGGTTCTTTAGACAACTGTTGCCAACGGCCTTGGATCCCTGTGGTCGTTTGTACTTTCATCAAGGCTTCATGAACGTGATGATCACTGATCTCAAAGCCCTGCTTACGCAATTCATCAACAGCACACAAGACACCAGCAAGATTCTTCACCTGGTAAGAACCTTTCAGATCCAGCTGATATGATGATGAATGGCCAGAAGAATCGATAGTTTGCACTGTCAGATAGTCTTGATCTACCCCCAACATTTTTGTCCGATATGTGTCGGAAGCAAATTGTATGGGAGCCTCCTCAAGTGCTGCTTTTTTCAAAAATACAGCAGCTGTCTCTTCGGCATACTCCGAAATGATCACGGGCGTATCTCTTTTGATAATACCTGCTTTTTCGCCTGCAATTTCCGCCAGCGTATTACCGAGGAGATTCATGTGATCAAACCCAATATTGGTAATCACCGACAATAACGGGTGAATAATATTGGTGCTATCCAAACGTCCGCCAAGGCCAACTTCAATAACGGCGATATCAACTTTCTTTTTCTCAAAATAATCGAAAGCCATCGCTACAGTAATTTCAAAAAAAGAAGGCGCTACTTGTTCGATCATCTTGCGATGCGCATGAACAAAATCAACAACAAATTCTTTGTCACATAACTGGCCATTGACGCGGATACGTTCACGAAAATCCAGTAAATGAGGAGAAGTATAGAGGCCCGTCTTATAACCTGCTTCTGCTAAGATAGCGGCTAGCATATGGGAGGTAGATCCCTTTCCATTTGTTCCGGCAATATGCAATGTTTTGAATTTTTGCTGTGGATTAGCTAACGCAGCGCAAAGTTTGATGGTATTGTCAAGGTCTTTTTTGAAGGCTGAGGCGCCATCCCTTGTAAACATAGGCAATCGAGTATACAGATACTCGATTGCCTCATTATAAGCATTCATGTGAATGATTTTTATCTTAATCTAAAATTGAATACAATCCGTCCTGTCTGCGAGTCTGGGGCATTCGGCAATTGATTCAACCGAGCACCTCTAACAGCACGCTCACATTTTTCCAATAGGGAAGGATCAGTAATTGTAGTTCCCTTCACACCAGCACGCGCATAGGTTATAATTCCCTGCTTGTTGACTCTGAACTCTACAGCGACCTTTCCCGCCTGCTGTCCATTGTCGTCGATACTTGGTCTTTGGGTGAAGCTGCGGTTTTCAATGGATAACATCATATTACCGTTTCCAGATCCCCCTTCGCCATAATTACTTGCCAAGGGATCTCCTAATTTGGAACCTTGATTACCCGGTGTTGTTCCTGTGCCGTCACCTGCTCCAGTACCGTTGTTTTTATTGCCTTTAAAAAGTGCTTTAGCATTCGCCTGTGGTGCTACCTCTTTGACTTCTTTGGTTGTTTCTGGTGCTTTTGACACCACTTTCTTCTCTGTCTTTGTAACCGCAGGAGCATCTTCCAGATCTTGAGTGACGACAGCCTTCTCAGCAACCTGTTGCGTTGGGGTCGGCGTCGGCGTTTCCACAGGATCGATACGGTCAGGACGCTCATTATTGGCATTCGGATCTACAGAAGGCTCTTCGACACTCATATAGTCATCCCCCATACCTTCTGGAGAAGTACCATAGTTGACAATAAGTCCTCCCATACCTATCATAGGAGGTTCTTCCGCCTTAAACACCACAAAAAAACCAATCAAGAGCAACGATGCCATGACCAGAGTCGATATCCCCAATGCCTTGGGGAAATTATTTTCTTCATGTTGAAGATGATATCTCATCGCATTAATCTCCTATATTAATAGCTGACCATTAAACTCAAAAAAAGTTTAATGGTGGTTACTTATCTTTTTTTGGCTCAGTTGCCAACACGACCTTCACTTTTAAGCGATTGGCTACATCCATCACTGAAATAACATTTTGGATAGGAACCGTATTATCGACGTAAAGCATAATTGTCAACTCCTCGCCGGCAGCCATTTGTGATTGAATTGCAGCTTCCAACCCTTCGATAGGAACTGGAGTTTTGTCAATAAAATAACCTAAATCTTTGGTAATCGAAACCGTAACGGTCTTTTTAGCAACAGATTGCTCTCCTGCGCTGGACTTTGGCAACAAGAGCTTAACGACCTGAGGATTAGACACTGCTGAGGCCAACAGGAAGAACAACATCAAGAAAAACATGATATCATTCAACGCTGAAGTATGAACCTCTGCAGATGGTTTATTTTTTCTACTTCGTAAATTCATTATCTTCCTGGTTCATCCAATAAATCAATAAATTCAACTGCATCAGTTTCCATACGCAAAATTAAACGCTCGACCATCATATTTAAAATATGGTAACCCAAGTAAGCTAAGATACCAACGGCAAGACCGGATGCAGATGACACCATTTTCACATATAAACCTCCTGACACAGAAGCGATATCAATACCACCTGCTAATTCAACCTCATGGAAAATCTTAATTACCCCAAAAATCGTACCCACGAAGCCCAGCATTGGAGCAATACCGGCAATGATACCCAGGATATTAATATTTTTCTCTAATTTGGCAACTTCCAGCTTACCTACATTTTCGATGGCACCTTCAATATCTTTGATAGGTCTACCTACACGCAATAAACCTTTTTGCAACATACGTCCCAATGCAGAGTTACTTGAGCGACACACCGCTAAGGCAGAATCCAGATTTCCCGACAGTACATTCGCTTTCACCTGCGACATTAAGCTATTATCGTATTTTGCGGCACGACGGATGGTTAGATAACGTTCAAAAAAGATTACCAATCCAATAAAAAACAACAATAGGATCGGAATCATAATCCATCCCCCTTTGATCATCATATCGATCAAACTCATGTTTTCTGTACTTGCAGCGGCAGGTAACGGTTGTTGCGCAGCTTGATTAAATGAATCCACAGCAGCTGTTGCTGTATCCTGTACTAATGACATAATTATTAATAGTTTTATATAGTTTCTATAATGTTTCTACCCAAGCCCCCTCAATCTTTTTCTCTACAGATTTCTTCGCGAGGTCTGCCTCGGATTTAGTCATGTAGGTATTTAAGATGATTTTCTTTCTATTTCTTTTAAATTTTCCCTCTACAGCGCGTGCTGTTTTGTAGCCCATTGCTCGCAGACGCTTGGCCTCCTGCTCCGCTTGCGCCATTGTCTTTGCGGAGCCTATAACCAATTGATATCTCGGCTGCGCCACGGGGATAGATTCTTTGATCACCGGGTTCGCGTCCAAAGCCGTCGGTTTGGCCGCTCCATTACTCGATGGTACAGTTGCTGTATTTTTAACAGAATCTTTCAAAGCGGTTGTAGCCAATGAATCGACTTTCTTTAAACTATCGGCTTGCAACGTATTGGACACTGTATCGGCAGGTATGATCGGTTTCGGTTGAATAAGCGTATCTGCCGTTTTTACAACAGGCTTGGTCGACCCGAATAACGAATCCTTCAACGCAGGATTGGTATAAACCACCGCAACAGCAACCATTGCCAGTACGATAATTCCAGTCATCCAATACCAAATCGCATTTGAATTACGTGGCTCCTCTTCATAGCTATTTGGTGCATATGTTGAGCTGGCATTAGCGGTCGCTATAGCACCGATTTCCTTGTTTGAATCTGTTTCTGCTTTTGGAGTAATAGATTGACTGTTATCAGCCACCATAGGTGCATCCACAAGTTCAGACTGCTGATCTTTGTCCTCCGTTACCGGAGATCCTTCAGTTTCGACATCGGTGCGATTGCTTGTTAATCCAGTCTCCTGCGCAGGCTCATCAACAACCGTACTCTTTACCGCTTCCAGTTCATCTGCCGCTTCAGCTTCCTCTTCGCTAACTTCTTCAACCACCACCGTTTCAGCTTCATCAGGCCTGTCTGGAATAGACTCCTCAACAAGCTCCTCTTGATGAGTGACTTCTACAATAGGCTCGTCTTCCAAAGCTGGTTCCGCAGGCTCGTCTTCACCTTCCAAAGGAGAAACAACTGTTTCAATCTCCGGTGCAACAAGGTTCGTTACCGGTTGGAAGTCGAACCCCGATAGATCCAACGGTTTGAATACTAAACTTGAACCGTAACTAATCAATAGGCCAAGATCATCCAGTTTAGCCTGTCCAAACTGACCCAAATCAGCTCGCAGACTATCAACAGCATCCGATAAAATCTGCTGCGCCTGACTTAGTCCCAAATTCTCCTGTTGCTGGATATAATGAACGATATTAAATCCATGCTGCGCAGAATAGTCAAGTTCGACATAGGAGATTGGCGGCAAAAATACATTATGCTGTTTATCGAACTGAGCCGGAGAATGAATTCGTTTGAACACACCTATTCCCGGCACGTATACTTCCGCATAACGTTTTAATAAACTATTGATGTTTTTGCCTAGATTCATTGCGCACTATTTTAAGATGCAAATTTATAATCTTAATTCGTTAAAACGAATAATTAAGACCACCAATTACATTAAAGCCCAATCGTGGGTAATACATATAACGTTCGTATTCTTTTCCAAAGATATTATTTGCTTTGACGAAAATACCAAATTGCTTTTTGACCCGATATTCTGCGCCTGCATTAAGATCAGCGAACGAAGCTATTGTTGCCTTATGACCACTGTCGGTAATCCGGCTGCCATCTGTATTATAATCATAGATATATGCATACGTGTTACCCTGAGTAGAAAGTTCAGCATCTACGAAAAGCTTATCAGAGATATTGAAACGCGCATTGGCCTGCATCCGGAATTTTGGCAATCCCCAAGCTTCCTCTTGATCGCTCAAATTATAATCGTCGATATACACCCTACCTCCTAGATTAACCAGTTGTGAAAGGCGCACATTAATTTCACCTTCAAATCCCATATGCTTCGCCTTATTGATCACGCCATCATAAACGACATCAAATGCCCAAGGAACATAACCATTTTGGGTATCACCAAATGCACTATTTTTAAATAAAGGCAGGCCCTCAATCTGTTTGTAGAATACCTTTACTTTATAACCAAAAGTTGCTCCGGCATTCCCTTTTAATCCCGCATAAATGTTCATTTTCTCGATCGAATTAATCATTTTAGCGTTCGGGGCCAAATAAGGATTTTCTTTCGCAAAGCTGCGGAAAGAAGCTTGCTTTACTCCCCCATTAATTCCGGCAAACAAAGAGATATATTCAGGTGCCAAAGCAAAATCAGCTTCTACTGAAGGAAAAATATTGAACCGTGAGCTATCACCAAATTCGGAAGTTAAATTTGCCCCCAAGGTAACGTTATAATTATCGCCTTTAAAACGAATATACGGATTGACTACGGCCAAATGATTCTTTACTTCAGCGCTATCTTTCACGTTGTTCATCGTCACGCTCACATTAGCACCGACATTAAATGCACTTAAACGCTTGTTCAGATAACCGGATAATGCAATTGAGTTTTCTTTGGCTTTGTAGGCATCTTTAAATAAATAGCCATCAACTTTCGCCGAGTAGCTGATCGCCTGTTCATTTTTGGGATCTACATTACTCGATAGTTCACCATTTAAATAGATATCAGTAAATGTCTGTTTATCTGGACTTGTATTTAACAATGTTGTTCCCGATTGATCAAAGGTCTGACCATAGAAATTTGTACCATAGCGATTGTAACCAAGCGTCCCCTTTACTGTTACCGCATCCAACACCCGGCGGCCAAAAATACCAATATCTTGTGTACTGAATTTCTGTACGTCAATATTACCCTTTTGGCTCAGATGCTTTGCAAATAAGCCGAATCGTGTATTTTCATACTGTTCAGAAGCTAAATAAGCCTCGCCCAATATACTGTTATAGTTACCGATACCCAACTTGACATAGTTGCTACTATGCTCAAAAGGTTGTGCAAAAGGAATCTCCTGCACATTTAACTGTTTCAACCCAGTATTGATATCCAATTTCTTATCCAAAATATTGTTGTAGGACAACTTGGGCTGGTATTCCCTTTTATTGGTCATATCCGGACTGCGGCGAATTTTCACAGCATCCGCAAGAATGGGTTTATAATCACGAACAACATCAAAAGAATCGATAGTGACCGGTTTTTCAGGATCATTCTTCTTGCCTGTTTCCTGTGCAAAAGAATTCAATCCCACGCCCATCAAAAGCGCTGCTAAAGTATATTTCTTCACGTTTCTATTTTGCAACTTCTTCATTATATCCTATTTCTTTTTGTTGTTCAATTTATTTAGACGTTCTTTTGCTGCAGGCAAAATATCGTCTTTCGCATCATAGTTATCCACAATTGATTCAAGCGTAGCTTTGGCCTGGAAGGTATCTCCTTTACCCGCATAAGCATCAGCCATCGTAATAAAGCTTTTCGCAACCCAATATTCGTACGAAGAGAAATTATCAGATAGATCCATTGCCGTTTTAATACAAGCATCATATTGTTTATTTTCCAATTGCAGCAGAGCAACATTGTATTTTGCTTCTGCCCCATAAACCGTACGGCTCTTCAATGCAGCTAAACTAAATTCTTTCATTGCTTCAGCTTTCTTATTTTGCTTCACGTAACATTTACCGGCATATAAGTAGGCATTTGCGATCTCCTCTTCCGAAGACTTTTCGTAATTTTTAACCGCATTGGTATAATTTAATGCTTCTTTATAATCTCCAATTTGATAATAAGAAACCATCAGGTTGTTGATTGCAAAACCATAGTTGGATTTGTATTCAGAAGTAAGCTCGAGCTTTTTCAATAACTGCGTAGCCTCATTATATTTCTTTTGTTTCAAATACAAATTAGACACAGAAATCAGCGTGCGCTCTGTATAAGGGGAAGTCCAGTCATTCAAAATAATATTGTAATCATGTAACGCATCCTCGGTATTTCCTATGGCCGCATTACTTTCGGCACGGATAAAACGCGCATATTTCTCTTGATTTGGTTTAGGGAATTTATCAAAGTACGCATTTACAGCTTCTACAGCGCCTTTGTAATTTCCTCTTGAAAATAAAGTTGTCGCGGTGGCGAATGAACGGGAATCTTGCTCTGATTTCGAAACATCACCAAGGTTGGTACCTGTTGCATATTTGATATAACCAGTCGCGTCGCCCTTGTCCAAATAGATATTTTCAATGGAGCGCATAGCCTGTCTGGCTTCGTCCGTCGAAGCATACTGATCGACCACACGTTGGAATGTTGCCAACGCAGCATCATTGTTATCTTGATTATACTGAACCAAACCAATCGTCACCAAAGCACGTGGTACATAACTGCTGCGCGGATATTTTTCCACCATAGTTTGGAGTCCGGCGATGGCCTGATCACTTTCTCCCATTAAGAAACGTGTATAAGGAATCTCAAAGGCAATATCGTCGGCATAATTAGAATTCGGAAATTGCGCAATAACAGCATTCAACGTAGCAATTTTACCGTTATTATCCCCTTGCAATCCTTGGATAATACCTCTTTGGAACAATGCGTAATCCTGACTAGGTGCTTTAGAAGAGATTAATTTATTATATTCTGTTAAAGCTCGGCCGTAATTTTTGGAAGAGAAGTACGAGTCACCCAAACGTGCGATGGCATCGTTACGTGTATTCATCTCTATACCCTTTGAGCCACCCGAGGCGAGAAAACGCTCGAAATAATTAGCGGCAGTATTATAATTACCATTACGGAAAGCAGCGTAGGCTAAAGCATAATTAGCATAACCATACACATCGGTTTTACTAGCTCCAGGCAAACGTAGAAATTTATTGAAATTGGTTACGGCTTCACCGTATTTACGAACTTCATACATCGCTTCTGCTTTCCAATACGTTGCTAAAGCATAAATTTCTTCATCATAACGAAACTGCTCAGAACGCATGAATAAGGAGATTGCATTTTCAAAAGCACGTTCGTTATAATATTCCAAACCCCTATAATAGGTTACTTTTTGATAGGCGGCGTTAGCCTCTTTCCCACGCTTAGGAATAGACTCCAAAATATCTACTGCCTCGCGGTAATTCTTTGTACTCAACAACACTTCAGCAAGGAGGGTTTTCGCTTCCTCCAAACGTTTCGATTTTGGATACGTTTTCAGATATTCCTGTGTCGAAGCCAATGCGACCTGGTGAAATTCTAATTCATATGAAAGCTTCGCATAGTTGAACAAGCCCTCTTCTTGCATCGCTGGATCAAAATCCAGTTTCGAAGCACGGAAAAATGCGTTACGCGCAGATTGCTTATTGCCTTTCTTCAAAAAGGCATCCCCCAGGGTAATCATCGCAGACTGATAATATGCATCTGGATCAGTCATCTTTTCCAATTCAGTGATCGCCTTATCATAATCTTTCAATTTATAAGCGATATAACCGATTTGGTAGCTATCCTGATTATTCTGTGTTTTACCTTGGTCTTGTGCCTGGAATTTATCGTAATACTCTTTGGACGTTTTTAAGTCGCCTTTGATAAAGTAGGTCGCCGCAACAATACGGAACATCTCTGTTTCATTTTCTTGCTTTGTACGCGACAAAATCGGCAATGCGTAATCCAGCACATCGTCGTAGCGTTTATCCAAGAAATATAAAGCAGTGATATAATAAGGGTAGCTATTTTCGAACTGCTTAGATCCATTGAGACGTTCAAATTCATTCAACGCCGTTTTATATTCGGCATCTAGGTAGGAAAGATAAGCGTAATAATAAATAGATGCCTCCTGAAATTCCGTTTTCTGATCTTTTAAACTTTCAAATAAAGGTTTTGCGGCCTTATAATCTTTCGTCATAAAGGAAGCATAACCATATTTAAAACGGTATTCTACATTCTCTTTACCCGCAAGATTTTTGCTGTCAATCTTGTTAAACCACTCTAGCGCTTTAACGTAGTCTTTTTTAGCATAGTAAGATTTACCGATCTGAAAGTAAGCTGCTTTGGCATTTGCACTCACAGGGAAATCTTTAATGTATTTCAAAAAACGATTTTCGGCATCAGACTCTCCCAATTCCAAGGCGCAAACAGCTTGATAATACCGGACATTTTCTTTCAATAAAGAAAGTTCTTCTGTCTCATCCAATTGCAAATTGGATTTTGTCCGCAAAGCTTCAACACGATCAAATTGCACTGAAGCGGCACTAAATTTTCCGCGTTCAAACAACTCCATCCCCGTTTTATACGCCTTGTTGATTTGTTGCCATTCTGTCTGTTGCGCTAATGCTGGCGTCGCCATAACGGTTAATGCAACTCCCACCTGGTAAATCTTCTTATACATAATATGTGAAACCTTAATATGTTATTTATCTGCAAATGTAAATGAATCTCCTCCCAAACCCTGATAAAATTGCCCTGAAACGCGAGTATAATGAACAATCCTTCCCTATTATAGGTTCCTAAGATCGCTTCAAATTTATCGAAATTCAATTCAAATCTCCACTGCTAAAGAGATAGTTTTATTCATTTTACTAAATTATACTTTAATTGAGCTATTTTACACAAAAGTTATTAACATCTGTGAATAATACTGTATTATAACGGAAATTTTGCACAAAAAATATGCCTGACAAAAAATAAAGTCAGGCATAATATTGTTAAAGCCGATTCCGACTATCCGCGTTGTCCTGCCAATAAGTACAACACAGCCATACGTACAGCAACACCATTTTCAACCTGATCCAAAATAATGGAATGTTCACTATCCGCAACGTCCGATGTGATTTCGACCCCACGGTTGATCGGTCCGGGGTGCATAATCGTGATAGGCTTGTCCAAAGAATCCAAAATCTCTTTATTCAGCCCATAAAGCATGGAGTATTCTCTTAATGAAGGGAAATAAGCGATATCTTGGCGTTCAAGCTGAATTCTTAACATATTTGCAACATCACACCAATTCAGCGCCTTCCTCAAGTCGTGCTCCACCTTTACACCCAGTGAAGCGATATGCTTCGGAATTAATGTCGTAGGTCCACAGACCATCACTTCCGCACCCTGCTTTTGAAGACATAAGATATTAGACAGCGCAACCCGTGAGTGGGTGATATCACCTACTATAGCAACTTTACGACCAGCCACATCGCCATAACGCTCGCGGATTGAAAAAGAGTCAAGTAGAGCTTGAGTAGGATGTTCATGAGCTCCGTCACCTGCATTGACAATCTGCGCATCAACATGCTTACTTAGAAATACCCCTGCTCCAGCATAAGGATGTCGCATCACAATCATATCAACCTTCATCGCAAGAATATTGTTGACGGTATCTATAAGCGTCTCTCCTTTACTTACTGAGGACGAAGATGCTGCAAAATTAACGATATCGGCAGAGAGTCTCTTTTCAGCAAGTTCAAAAGATAGGCGTGTTCGCGTAGAGTTTTCAAAAAAAACGTTGGCGATTGTAATATCCCGTAAGGAAGGAACCTTTTTAATCGGCCTGTTTAATACTTCTTTAAAATTACTTGCTGTATCCAGGATCAATTGGATGTCGTTTTCATTTAGATCTTTGATCCCCAATAAATGGCGGGTACTTAGTTGTTCTGCTGCAGATGACATTTTAGAGTATTCAAATATTTACTAATCATTTTCTATTGAAAGTGCTCGTTTCCGAAGGGCAAAAATAGCCCTTAGGACTTTGATACACTTCTATTAATCGCCAGCTGACGTCTTTTTTTCTGTAATCAGAATAATGCTATCCTGATCATCCGACTCTTTCCAGTTAACAATTACTTTTTGCGAATCAATTGAGTCGACCTGTATGCCGATATAATCAGGTTGAATAGGGATCTGTCTCGAGAATCTACGATCGACCAAAACAAGCAATTCTATTCTTTTTGCACGGCCAAAGGCCTGTACAGCATCCATTGCGGCACGAATAGTACGTCCTGTCCATAAGACGTCATCTATAAAAATGACCTCCTTACCTTCTACAATAAAATTGATATTTGTGCTATTTGCTAAGAGTGGACCAGCATTTCCTTTTGTGCGGAAGTCATCGCGGTAAAAGGTAATGTCCAAATCGCCAACTAAAATCTCTTTCCCGATCATTTGTTCGAGCTCTTTAACAATACGTCTCGCTAAGAAAGTTCCTCGGGGTTGAATACCTATGACGACAGCATTTGAAAAATCACCGTGATTCTCAATCAATTGACGACATAGTCTTTGAATTGTGATTTGAAATTTTGGTCCGTCTAATAAAATCGACTGTTTCATTATGGGAATGTTTGAGCAAAGCTACACTTTTTTTATAAAAATAACGCCATGAACGGCAATTAATTTCACTATTTGCATCCAACTGGGACACTACTAAAAAAGTGATTTAAACAAAGAATATCTTTCTTTCAGGAAAATATACAAGCCTATTACTCCAGCCTATCAACAGATTTTAGCGATCGAACATAACACTCACTAGCAACTATTTATGGAAAACCCCATAGCATAGACAGGTTATCTACGAAGATTATTCCTCTCGCTCGACAGGTTTATTGTTCCGTGCAAAAAAATACACAGGCAAACCGATCAATACAAGTATAAATCCAGGCCAGGTATATTGCGGTTTATAAATAATCAGTAACACACAAAAAACCGTACCTATCAAAAGATACAAGACTGGTGTAACCGGGAATAGGAAAGTCTTATAGGAGCGCTCTAAATCGGGTCTTCTAACACGCTGAATAATGACACCGAGTACCGTGATCATATAGAATATGACAATTACAAAGGATATCATATCCAGCAAATTCCCATACTGGCCACTTAAACAGAGTAATGAAGCCCAAATTCCCTGTAGCCACAATGATCTTGCCGGCACATCGTACTTGTTGTTGGGAATTGCCTGTTTCAAAAACAAACCATCTCTGGCCATGGTCTGAAAAACACGCGCTCCTGACAATGCAAGTCCGTTGACACAACCAAAGGTCGAGATCATAACTAAAATCGCCATCGCTATTGTACCACTATGGCCTAATATTTTCTCAGCGGCCGCAATCGCTACCCGATCATTAGCGGCAAAAGCGATCTCCTCTCTACTCAAAGCCGCCAGGTAGATGTAATTACAACTGATGTAGAGCAGCATGACCAAGCTTGTACCGATCACCAAGGCGCGTACGACATTACGCTGTGGGTTGACAATTTCGCCCGAAACAAAGGTTACATTTTCCCAGGCTACACTACTGAATACCGAACCGACCATCGCAGCAGCCAATGCTCCCATCAAAGCGCCGCCAGAGATCTGCGACCAGCCTGCGCCCTTTAAATTCTGGAAAGAATGCCAGCCGTAAGACATGTTTTCCGAAAAATGATTTTCTTTAATCAAAAACAAACCACCTAAAATCAACAAAATCAAAGCAATGATTTTTGCAGAAGTAAAAAAAGATTGAACAGTTTTTCCACTCTTAATTCCCCTCGTATTGATAAAGGTAAGCAGCATAATCACGCCCATTGCGAGAATCTGGATCCAGGTAATCCTAAATTCCCCACGCTGGAACAGTGGTGGAGCGTCATTCAACTGCGGGATAAGATAGGCTGTAAACTTACCAAAGGCCACAGCTACCGCTGCTATCGTCCCCGTCTGAATGACTGTAAATAAGCTCCAACCGTATAAAAAGCCGATAGGCTTCCCAAATATTGCTGTCAGATAGGTGTATTGCCCACCAGCCTTTGGATACATCGATGACAATTCGCCATAGCAGATTGCCGCTGCGACCGTTGCCAATGCCGTCAACAGCCACACGACCGCCAACCAATACCCAGATCCCAGCTGCCGCATCATATCGCTCGATACAATGAAAATACCACTCCCGATCATCGACCCCATGACCAGCATCACTGCATCCCACAATTTTAATTGACGTTTCATATACTATTTGTTAAGTATGATTTTCATTGGCAAAAGAACACCTTACATCCGGCATTCCGAATTACTTGCTTCATCATCGAGCACTCGACACCTTCTTAGATGACTACAAAGACAAGGCAATAGCTCCCAGGCTAGCCACATCTGTATGAGATGCTCTTCAAAGGGGGATATCCCCCTCATTCGGGCTGGTTTATGAGCCCTTAAGCTATGAAAAAATAATCAAAAAAAGCTGCCCTTTGCGACAATTTTCTATTTTGAATATCTGTAGCAAAGGGCAGCCCTTATCTTAAAATGGTATCGCTAACAATTACTCAACACCATATTGTTGTTTATATGATTTCTCCAAATCGGTCACCTGCTGTAGCAACTGTTTTTCCGATGTGGTAGCCAAAATGCTCTTATAGGCACCCAAGGCGCGTAAAGCTGTACCAATATTAGAATATTCCAGCTCAGGCTTTGTCTGCGCAATATCCTGATACCACCGCATATTTTGTGTCATAAATTTCAGGTTACGGTTTACGATCTCATTTGCACGTTTCGTTTCACCTGTTTCATACAACACATTGATAATTGGAATATACCCCAAAATATCACGCATCAGATAAACACGCTTCGGCATCTTTTCATAAGTTTCGACGGCAACTTTACGCGCCTCATCCTTATGTCCCTCCATCAATAACTGTGTTGCTGTACCCCCCATTACTGTATTTGTAATCATGGTAATCATACGGTAAGACTCTGGATCCAAGTAAGAAGCATGTGCCATATTACCCCATTGATATTTTGTGGTAATGTCTCTATAAGCAGACTGAGTATCGACCAATGTACCTTCTGCTCCTGCAGGAGTTGCAATCGGCATTAAGCGCAATGCAAAGCCCTCTTGCACCAAATACTTATCTAAACCAAGGTAATTATCATTTGGAACTGTCGCCGCAAAATAAATTGGACGTTTCCAATCGTTATTTAACAATACGTTTAAGATTGACAGCTCCGCTCTAGAAATATAATTTCTATTGTAAGTCCAGCTCATGGTATCCACAATCGATTCTTGCCATGCTTTAGGAACTACGTTATTTTTCAGAACGGATTCTTTGTTTACCGGAAGGCTAAAGTTTTTGGTCGGCAGGAAGTTTTCAAACTTACCACCTCTCAATTCCAATTTGTTCTTTTGATCGTCCGATAATAAAATTTGCATAATCAAATCCAGATCAACATGTCCCGGTACTTTCATATCCTGATAGTAAAGTACCTCACGCACGCCTTTTTTGAACTTTTCATCATCAATATTGATTGGCAAACCGTCGGCCTGATTCACTTTTTGCTTCATCTGACGCATGTACCAGTCCGAACTCAATAAACTTAAGTTCACCACGCGTACATCCGGACGATAATTTTCAACTTCCTGAACATACCACAACGGATAAGTATCGTTGTCACCATAGGTAAACAAGATTGCATTTGGCGCGCAAGAAGCCAGGTAGTTTTTCGCTAAATCGCGGGCAGTCGTCTTCTCCGAGCGGTCGTGATCATCCCAGTTCTGGAAGCCCAACAATACCGGAGCACCCAACAAACAAGCAACTGTAGCTGCACCAGCAGCAATTTTACCATCCATTTTTTTGCTTAAATAATCGGCAATAGCGAAAACCCCTAGCCCGATCCAGATGGCAAAAGCATAGAATGAACCTGCATAGGCATAGTCACGCTCACGAGGCTGAAGTGGGCTCTGATTTAAATACAATACAATGGCTAGCCCAGTAAAGAAAAACAATAAACCGACGATTCCCGCATCACGTTGCCGCTTCCCAAAATGCCAGAATGCGCCAATTAAACCAATAATCAAAGGCAAGAAGTAATATTTATTATTCGATGGATCAGTCTTTAATGAATCCGGAATAGCATTTTGTCCACCATTATGCATTTGATCAATCGGCTTGATACCCGCCTGCCAATTACCCTCTGTAAATGACCCTTGACCTTGTTGGTCATTTTGCCGGCCGGCAAAATTCCACAAGAAATAACGGCCATACATATGTCCGATCTGATAACTGAAAAAGAACTTGAGGTTATCGGCGAAAGTCGGAGACTGCCCATCTGGAATTTTCAAATAATCACGGTAATATTCGATATGTCCTTGATCGCGTGAGCTGTAGACACGTGGGAAAAACATGGTCTTATCGTATTTATAGTCCATACCGTTTTCCACCTTCGTATACTTGTCTTTATCTTTTCTGTAGGTATAGGTCGGCTCAGCATCAACGACCTGCGCATCAAATGTAGGTCCATTTAAAAGAGGTTCACTAGCATATTGCTCGCGTCCCAAATAGCTTACAAAAGAAAACGCATTATCTGGATCACTGTTATTTAAGGTAGGATTCGCCTTGGCACGCACCATGATCATGGCAAAGGAGCTATAACCAAAAATGATAAATGCAGTACTGATCAAGATCAGATTCAACATGGGTTTAACCTTCTTGATCGAATACCAAATACCATAGACAAATAAAGCGACAGCTAAAATCATGAACAGATTAAATCCAGTCCCAAAGCCCATGCCCAAGCTATTTACAAAAAATAGATCAAAATAGGCTGCAGCTTTGACCGTATATTGGATAATTCCCCATAAAATCAGGCCCAAAACAACCACACCTGTTAAAAATGCTTTTATTGCTCCCGAGGAGGTTATTGTTTTTGAACGCTTAAAATAAATCACCAAAGCAATTGCAGGAATTACCAATAAGTTGAGCAAATGTACCCCGATAGAAAGTCCCATCACATAAGCGATAAAGATCAACCAGCGGTCCGCACCAGCCTCATCGGCATGATTTTCCCATTTTAAAATCCCCCAAAATACTACTGCAGTACATAAAGAAGACATCGCATACACCTCAGACTCTACGGCCGAAAACCAAAATGTATCTGTAAAAGCATAGGCTAATGCACCTACTGCCCCCGAACCAAATATTTTAATTAAATCGGTCGACGTATACGATCCATCAACACCCTTTACAACGATTTTCTTTGCTAAGGCTGTAATTGTCCAAAACAAAAACAAAATGGTCAGACCACTACATACCGCCGATCCGACATTCATCCAGAACGCAATTCGTGTAACATCTCCACCAGCAAGGTTGGAGAATATATTCTGAATCATTAAGAATAAAGGTGCTCCCGGCTGGTGCACAATTTGGAGCTTGAAGGCTGAAGCGATAAACTCACCACAATCCCACCAACTCGTCGATCGTTCGGCAGTCATGACATATGCTACTGTTGCAATTAGCGCACATATCCATCCTAAAAGATTGTTGATTTTAGTATAGTTCATAAAATGATAACTGTAAAAAGTATTATTAATACGGCTCGAAAATAAGGATAAGTTAATAAGAAATGAACTTTATTCTGATTTTTTAACACATATTGATTGAAACAATTTCATTATGTGAACCAATATTGGCTGTAAAGAAAGGATATAAAACTGTACGCATATACTTTTATAGACCGACAGCACCACTGAAAAATGGTCGATGTAAAGATTTTTCGGCATCAAAGAAAAATTATTTATTTGAAAATCAGCCGAAATGCACTTTACAGGACATTTTTATTTGCAGAAATAAGAATAGTCCGTATATTTGCATCATCAAATGTGAACGACATCATCACGATCGAAAGCACTTTTGAATTGTTTGTCCGATAGTATAAGGGTAGTACGACAGTTTTTGGTTCTGTTTGTCTTGGTTCGAATCCAGGTCGGACAACAAACAATAGAAAAGGCTTGCATTTGCAAGCCTTTTCTGCGTTATATGCAAGGCTTATATTTATAAAAGGGTTCAGATTTTTTTAAATTGCATTTTGATTTTTAAAACAAATCTCTATCTTTGCGTCGTCAAAAAGAAAAAGACGGAAACGTTGACTTTTTAGAGACATTGTCCGATAGTATAAGGGTAGTACGACAGTTTTTGGTTCTGTTTGTCTTGGTTCGAATCCAGGTCGGACAACTTTTAAAGTTAAGCATATATGGATTGTGAAAACAATCCATTTTTTTTAATGTTTAACTTTAAAAAATAGTCAGGGAATAAAAATATTGAATAAACGACAATACAACAACCCAACATAAATATACAAAACCATGCCTTTGCAATTCAACACGGTTAAACTATTTGCAGGTTCTGGCACTACAGAACTAGCCGAAAAAATCGCACAATCTTACGGGAAACCACTAGGAGACAAAACATTATCACGTTTTAGCGACGGTGAGATTCAACCATTCTACAATGAATCTGTTCGCGGAAGCGATGTTTTCATTATCCAGTCAACCAACCAACCTACCGACAATCTTTTTGAATTATTATTGATGACAGATGCAGCGAAGAGAGCTTCAGCGCATTACATCACAGCGGTAGTCCCTTACTTTGGTTTCGCAAGACAAGATCGAAAAGACAAACCAAGAGTTGCTATCGGCGCTAAAATGATTGCTAATCTGTTGACAGCTGCTGGTATCCACCGCATCATGACGATGGATCTTCACGCAGCTCAAATCCAAGGGTTTTTCGATATCCCTGTTGATCATTTGGATGGCTCTATTATCTTTGTTCCTTATATCAAATCACTAAAACTTCCGAATTTAACGATTGCTTCTCCAGATATGGGCGGTTCGTACCGAGCACGTACTTTTGCTAAATTTTTCAATGCAGAAGTTATTATCTGTGATAAACGCCGTAAGCGTGCGAATGAAATCGAATCGATGTCGATCATCGGCGACGTTACAGGTCAAGATGTTGTTTTGATCGATGATATCTGTGATACGGCCGGTACACTTTCAAAAGCAGCGGCATTGATTATGGAAAACGGTGCAAAATCTGTCAGAGCAGTTTGTACGCATGCTGTGCTATCAGGAAAAGCTTATGAAACCATTGAAAATTCTGTATTGTCAGAAATGATCGTGACGGATACGATTCAATTGGATCCAGAAAAAGCAAAACAATCGACCAAAATCAAAGTGTTATCCACAGCTGATTTATTCGCGAAAGCCATAAAAAGCGTCAATCAACACTCTTCTATTTCTGACTTATTTGAAGTAGAATAAGCGTTGCGTTTTAGCTATTAAATATTGGACTCTGGTGCGTGAAGCCTTTAGCGAAACGACCAGAGTCTTTTTTTTGTATGGCACCATCCCCCCTTTTCTAAAAGCAACAACTATTTAAAAATACTATTTCGCGTGGTTCCTCTTTTTAGCCCTAGGCGAATAGCTTTCTAGTTCATACATAAGTGAACAATACTTGATTTATATCAATTCCTACATTACCGAGGGGACAACAGGGGTAAAACCCCTATTAACCCCCTGTTATTTCCCTACTAAAAGAGTCCTATTTCGGTTTTAATATAGGAAATGGTATCTATTTGTTCTTAAATTGAGCTAAGCAACAAATTTGAATAGGTATAATCATGAGAATGGAAAAGTTCATAATCTTGAATAAGTGCCTGTTTTCGAGGTAATATCAGTCGTATTTTTTGATAATACCAGAAATTAGATTATCTTTGCACCTCAAATTTATAAAAAATTAAAAGATGAAACCGAGATGTAAATAGCATTGTCAGAAAAACAATTGTTATTTACTCGAGCTCTCATCAACCATTAAAAAAAAATTAAAAGATGAAATCAATTGCTATTAGCGGTTCTGTAAGACAGAACGTAGGGAAAAGAGATGCAAAAGAATTGCGTTACCAAGGCTTAGTACCAGCAGTACTTTACGGTGGTACAGAGCAAACAGCTCTTTCTGTGTCCGCAGCTGATTTGAAACCAGTTCTTTACACTGCTGACGTAATCATTGTTGAATTAAACATTGAAGGTCAAACTAAAAGAGCTATCGTTCAAGACGCACAATTCCACCCATTAACTGATTTAGTTACTCACGTTGACTTTTTAGAGTTATTCGATGACAAAGAAGTATCATTGAATATCCCTATCAAATTGACAGGAACTTCTCCAGGTGTTAAAATGGGGGGTAAATTAGTTCAAAAATTACGTAATTTACGCGTAAAAGCTTTACCTGCAAACTTACCGCAAGAAATTGAAGTACCAATGGAATCTTTAGAGGTTGGTAAATCAGTTCGTGTGGGTCAAATTCAATTAGAAAACGCAAAAGTATTGAACAATGCTGATGATACAATCGTATCAGTAATCATGTCTCGTGCATTGCGTCAAGCTGAACAAGAAGCTGCTAAAGCAACTAAAGGTGGTAAAAAATAATCTGAACAAGATTTTAAGATACTGCAGAAAGCACCGGAATTCGGTGCTTTTTTTGTTTACTAAAATTTTTATTTTTGCATCATGAATTATCTTATCGTTGGATTAGGCAATATTGGCAGTGAATATGCCGACACAAGGCATAATATCGGTTTTATGGTTGCCGATGAGCTTGTTAAACAGGCCAGTGCTAGCTTCTCCTTGCTGAAATTAGCCTATTATAGTGAATTTAAGCAACGAGGGCATAATGTCACCGTCATTAAACCTACGACTTACATGAACTTAAGTGGAAAAGCTGTTAATTATTATATGCAACAATGTAAAGTCCCAATTGAGCATGTATTGGTAATTGTGGATGATTTGGCGATCCCTTTCGGCTCACTACGCATGAAGCCCAAAGGAAGTAGCGCTGGTCACAACGGACTAAAATCCATTGAACAGCTTTGCGGTGGACAAGCATATCCCCGTTTACGTTTCGGCATTGGAGACAACTACCCAAAAGGTAGACAGGTAGATTATGTACTTGGCCCTTTTGATAAAGATGAACAAGCAGAGTTACCGGCTCTGATAGACCATTCCGTTAAAATGATCCAGAGTTTTGTTAATATAGGCATCGAGCTAACCATGACTAATCTGAATACAAAATAAGTCACTTGTTGTTGTAATGCCCCAGTGCTTGGATCACAACGACAGCAGTCTCATCTTCAAAAATTTCATAAATAAGGCGATCTTTCTTATTGATCGCCCTACTCCAAATTTCGCCGTCAAAATATTTTAATTGTTCGGTCAATTCTTGTCCTATCAGATTTACGTCCAGATTTTTTTATCATTTGCAAATCTCTAATCGCTTTTTTTGAATATTGGATTAAATACTTTCCCATATATTCTTGCTATCCAATTGGACTAATTCACCTCTTTCTTTCTCAGCTCTAGCTTCTTTCACGCGGTCATTTAATTTCGACGATCTATCTTCAGACTCAACTTTTATTTTTGTCCCACCGAGTGCCTTTAGCACCGCTTTAATCTTTTCTACTTCAGAAGAATCTATTTGAAATGATAATATTGCCATAACCCTTTCGTTTTTACAAAAAAAAACAACTCCACAAACGGAAAAGCCAAATATATCGGCTTTTTCTTATCGAATGGATAATTGCCCCCTTTCTTTTTTAACCGCTTCTCCTTTTTCTTTCTCTAACTCAGTCTTAGTTACTTTGTTCCCTTTCCCAGAAAGACCGTCTTCTACATCAGAAGATGCTGCCTTAGGATGTTCCTCTGCATATGCCTTGGTGGTCACAATGATAACGCCATTCTCCGCCTGATCACCATATAGTGCCGTAGCAGGATTATTTTTCAAAACCGATATGTTATCGATTGTATTCGGGTCTAACCCACTTAACTGAGCGTCTTCGACAATTTTCCCGTCGACCACAAATAGAGGATTATCCTTAGCTCCATGAACTCCACGAAACTTAATACTGCTGACAGCAACTTTCCTCGATCCATCATTTGATAACCCAATGCTATTTCCAGAGATTCCCTCCGCTCGGCCTTTAAGCTCTGGTTCAGTCGTATTTACAGATTTATACCCCGCCACAACAACTTTCGTAGGATTTCCATTTACCTTAATCTTAGGATTACCTGCATTGTCCTTTTTATCATTAGTAAAAGTAAGGGTCTGATTCGTTACCATAGGTAAACCATTTTTCTTCAACGTAACAAGGACAACGCCGTTCTTGCCTTTTTCACCATATATTGCCTTACCATTATCCTTTATTACATTGATCGATTCGATTTCCGACGATGGAATAGCAGACATAATGGTTGAATAGAGCGGCTCCTTTTCAGACTTCATATTTGTCCGAAAATGAATCGTATCTCTAACACCTTTTGGCTTCAAGGTATCCTTTGTCATTTGCCTGGTAAGCAAATCTTCCGCTAAAGGCTTACTTACCTTGCTACTTATCGTTGCAGGCAAAGCAACATCAACTTGTAAGTCCTTGTCCAACTGAATAACAGCCGTCTTATTTACCTGCTCCACTACCCCTTCTATACTCCCCTCGGCTTTACTTACTGTAAATGCGGCTCCCGTCAATAAAAATACCGGTAAAAGAAAGGCATATTTACTCAGCTCTATTTTCGATGATCGCTTCTTGTTCATCATCATAATACGACGTTTTAAAAGTTTAAAATTAAATTGATTGCTCAATCCCACCGAGCCCCCCTTTTTGGACACGTTCAATAAGCTGTACTGGTAGGTTTGCTTGTCCACTCCTTTATCAAGGACCTGTTGATCAGTCAAGAACTCCAAATTTTGGCGAATGGCCCTGCGCATGAGCCAAACGAAAGGATTGTACCAACAACACACCAATATCATTTCAAACAATAAAATATCTAGACTGTGAAGGCCTTTCACATGAATATCCTCATGCTTAAAAATATCTTTCAGTTCAGCCTCCTGATGCTGCCCCTTATTGACATATATTTTATTCAAAAACGAAAATGGAACAACCGGAATAAGCACATTCCGGAATAAATACGTCCGCCATTGATCGGACTTCGAATTCAGATGAATCCGCAATAAACTCAATAACTGAAATACAAATTTCAATAACAATAAAACGGCACCGGTCACAAACAGGATTTCCACCAGCCTTCCTAAAGATAGCTGTTGTTGGACCTCCGGCTCCGTCATATATAGTGAAATCTGCTCGCCTACTCCCCCCAGATTCAGCCCGCGCTGTACGAACAAAGACTTTAAATCCAAAAATGGATACATAAAAGCAAAAAGTCCACCCACTAGGAAGTATACCCGATTTAGCACATAGAATGTCAGCCCTTTCAATAGTCCAATATATCCCAAATAGATAATACCCAACAACAGATTAACTTGTATAATATAGGTGAGTAAGGTTTCCATGCTATCAAGATTTATTATGCTTAATCATGTCCATAATTTCCTTTAATTCATCAGCTGTTAGTTTCTCTTCCTGCACAAAGAAAGATACCATCTCCTTATAGGAATTTTTAAAATAATCACCGACAAAGGAATTCATAAATTTCGCTTTATAATCTTCCTCACTCACCATCGGTTCATAGCGCTTAGCGTTGGCATAACGCACTGCTTTCACAAAATCTTTACGTTCCAGATTCTTTACTGTTGAAGCCAAGGTGGTATAAGGCATCTTTTCACCTTTGATATTATCTAAGATCTCCTTTATAAATCCTCCATTGAGACTCCAAATCGACTGCATTGCCTGTTCTTCCTGTGCTGTTAATTTTTCCATGCCTGTATCTACTTTATCTAATCTTTCACTAATCTACGAACAATTCGTAAATATAAAAAATCTTTTTATACTGAGTTATATAATCGACAGTAAATAGCATCAGTCCTATTAGATCAAAAAAGAAATCGCTCATTTTCTGCGTTTTTAAACTCAAATCCCACGAATATAAGTTAGCTGGCAGAAAATTTGTTATAGGATTATTTTAATTCTAAATTCACTATAAATCGTGTCCTGCATTGGAAAGAAAAAAAATCAATTGGATAAATTCACTGCAATCCGATCGATTGGAAGCATGAAAAGTAATAAGATGATTCAAGATAAATACAATTAAGATCAATGGCTAAAAATATTAAAGCGATCAAATGTCCGCATTGTGGGAGTATAAAAGTTACCACACTACGTCCGGATTATTATAAATGTGACAGCTGCGGAACAGAATTTTTTCTCGATAGCGACGATATCAATATCAATCACAACTATAACTATCCGCGCAACAATACAGATCAATATAAGGCCCTTCGGATTGTCCTATTCGCCGTTGTGGGATTTATCGCGGTCATGTTTATCATCGGGGCTATAAGTGCTATTTTTTCCAAGAAACCTGAGCCGAGTTATTCCACTTATAGTGGTTCCAACTCAGCGAACGAGAAAGAAGAAGTAGAACCGCTTGAATGGAACTATGCGAGTAATACGTTATTCATGGACAAAAATAATACGCCGCATGTTGTGGTCGTTGGTAATGTAGGAACTTTTAGGAAAAGAATGGATTCAACCAAAGACAACAAGGTATACATTGGGCTTTTTGACCCTAAAACAGGTAAAAAAGAATGGGTAAAAGCATTGATGGAGACTCCCGTTGAATTATCGAGCAGCGACGTTAAACTTCAGGTATTTGAAGATCAAAACCTTTACATCATCGTCAAGTCCAAATACATCTATCAACTTGACAAAAACACGCTCACGTATAAGAGTGTTTTGGAAAATTATGTTAAAGATGCTCCATCTTTAAGTACTGGCATAGCCAAAGTTGAATTTAAGTATGAAGACTATGGTTCCGCTTATCAAATTATCAACAATGAAGGTCAAAATCTGGCCTATTACCCGTTAATAAATAAGGCGATACCGGATAAAGTGCTTTACGAGGAAAGAAGAAAAAAACTTCCCAATCCGACGACAAAAACGGAGTTTACTTTTTCAAGTAAGTCCAGCTATTATCCAGAGGAAAAAATTCAGTTAATCCAGTATACTTACCATTATCAATATGGATATCCTAAAGATACCCCACGGTTTTCTTGGGATAAGGATTATGGTGGATCGGGTATTTTTACCGACCGAGATCCCTATAAAAAAGTATTGATCAATCCGTGGCAATTTAAAGGAGCGCGTTTGATTAACTTTAAAGACTTTACACCAGGCAGACTTTACTTTCAGCCTATAGTCATCGCCCAGAATGACAAAACGCTCCTTATCGCCTATAAGCCAACACCAGCTGAAGACGATCCTTTCCAGATCCAACTGCTGGATATCACAACTGGGGCTATACAAAAAACCTTTACTACTGACCTCAAGTCCATCTATGGAAATGGGAGCCTGTTAAAAGACGGCTTTATTGTAAGAGGCTCGAGTGACTATTATTATTTTGATAATAATGGAAAACAAATCAACAAATTTGAAGGGTATAATCCCAAATTCGACACACTAAATTAATAACTATGGGACTATTTAATCTTTTTAACAACCAACTTTCTGAAGTTATCGAGTGGAAAAACCAAGACCCTCGATTATTATGGTATAAATTTCCATCCGAAAGGAATGAGATCAAAAATTCCAGCAAACTAATCCTCGCCCCAGGGCAGGGATGCATTCTTGTGTATGAAGGTAAAGGCGAAAATCTGCTAACCGAACCTGGAACGTATAACCTCAAAACGGATAATCATCCATTTTTTACTACGTTAGCACGACTACGGCAAAATTTTGAATCAGAGCACAAACTGTATATCTACTTTTTTCGCACGGCTGCTATCGTCAATCAATCCTGGGGAACAGGTTCTCCGATCAAATATATCGACCCACAATACAATTTACCTATAGAAATCGGTTTGAATGGTACATTTTCCTACCTGATCAATGAACCGGTCCATTTCTATAAAAACATTGTCGCCAATCAAAATACAGTCACTACAGCAGTCATCCAAGACATACTCAATAATCGCATTCCCCAACAAATTACCGCACAGATTGCACAAAAGAAGCTAGGCTATAATGAGATTGATAGCCAACTAGCATTACTATCTAACGATATCAAGACTGCAGTGGAACAAGATTTTAAAGATCTCGGGCTCGATATTACAGATTTTAAAATCCTAGGAACCCAATTTGATGCCAATACCAAAAGGAGGATTGGAGAAATCGCCGATCTAACCACGCAAAATCAAGCCGCACAGCAAGCAGGTTTAAGCTATGTTGAATTAGAAAAGTTACGCGCGCTGCGTGATGCCGCTAAAAATGAAGGTGGGATTGCGGGAGTGGGTGCACAACTTGGCGTCGGTATGGAACTTGGTAAGCAGTTTGATCTTCAAAAAGAGGAAATCAAAGGTCATATTCAGCAAGAAGGCGACTTCGTGGAGAAGCTCCAAAAGATGCAACTGCTACTTCGTGAAAATATCATTACCCAGGAAGAATTCGACGCATTAAAAAAACAGATTCTCAACAAAATATAACCCATTATGAAATATATATTCGGTATACTATTTACCTTGGTGATTCTCTTCGTTGCTACCTATTTCCTTTTGGGAATGTGGGGCATTCAGCTGTTAGCTGCCGAAAATTTCAGTAAAATTCTATGGACAACTGGAATACTGACCGCAACTTCTATTATTCTTGTGTGTTTTGTTATACTTCCTTTCTTTGGATCAGGTAAACATGGGAATTATGAAGATAAAGGAAAGGTTGCTCAGCGAAAAATAGATTAGCGCTTTGTACAATAAGGTAATGTTAAATTTGGATAAATGATTTGCTTATTTAAGTAAATTGTTAGTAGATATTATCCAATATGACGTAGTCATGTCATTTTAATTCCACAAGAACTTTCAATTTTAAATATCAAATAGTTAAATTTGTGAGATTAGCATAACAAATCAGATATAAGATAATATATAAACATGTCAGATAAAGCATCTATAAATTTAGACGGAACTTCTTATGACCTTCCGGTCGTTGTCGGTACTGAGAATGAAAAAGCAGTTGATATTTCCAAATTAAGAGATCTAAGCGGATTTATTACATTAGACCCAGGATATAAAAATACGGGTGCTACGAAGAGTGCGATTACTTTCCTTGACGGTGAAAAAGGCATATTGAGATATAGAGGATATCCCATTGAACAATTGGCAGAGAAATCGACTTTCTTGGAAGTTGCTTATTTGTTGATTTATGGAGAGCTTCCCAAAAAAGAGGTATTGGAAAAATTCAGAGCTGACATCAAAAAGCAAATGATGATCCACGAGGACATGAAAAATTTCTTCGCTGGATTTCCTTCCAAGTCACACCCAATGGGGCAACTTTCCTGTTTAGTTGGTGCATTATCGGCATTTTACCCAGAATCTTTAAATCCAAACTTAACAGATGAAGAAGAGGATCAAACGATCATCAATCTTTTGGCAAAAATGCCTACAATCGTTTCTTGGATCCAAAAGAAATCATTAGGACACCCTGTTGTATACCCTAAAAATAACCTTGGCTACATCGACAACTTCCTGAATATGTTGTTCGGAGAAGTTAACGACGAAAAAACATTCGATCCGGTTGTCATTGATGCTATGCACAAGTTGCTGATTTTGCATGCTGATCACGAGCAAAACTGTTCGACATCTACCGTTCGCATTGTAGGTTCGTCAAATGCAAACCTCTATGCATCTGTTGCTTCAGGTATTAATGCATTATGGGGGCCATTGCATGGAGGTGCAAACCAAGCGGTAATTGAAATGTTAGAAGCTATTAAAAATGATGGTGGTGATGCCGAAAAATATCTTGCCAAAGCGAAAGACAAAAACGATCCTTTCCGTTTAATGGGATTCGGTCACCGCGTTTATAAAAACTTTGACCCACGTGCTAAAATCATCAAAAAAGCATGTGACGATATTTTGGAAAAATTAGGTGTGCAAGACCCTGTATTGGATATCGCTAAGAAATTAGAAGAAGCTGCATTGAATGACCAATACTTCATCGACAGAAAACTTTATCCAAATGTTGATTTTTACTCTGGTATTATTTACCGTGCACTAGGTTTCAAAGCAGATATGTTTACGGTATTATTTGCCTTAGGCCGTCTCCCGGGATGGATTGCACAATGGAAAGAAATGCGTGAAAACAAAGAGCCTATCGGCCGTCCTAGACAGGTGTATGTTGGCCACACAGAACGTGATTACGTTGAATTCTCAAATCGTTAATTCGGTTTTGATTTATATCCGAAAAAGCATCCTTACAGGATGCTTTTTTCTTTTTATTGCAACTCCTGTGAATCCTTTGCAAGCACGAATGACCTATTCGATCAAACAATAAATAGCTGCTCGCCGCTACGCTATTGTCACGATAATCTACTTGTTAAGTATATTTTAATTTTTCCTTATCTAAATTCCCTGTTTTTCGTTAAGTTTGCGTATTGATTCGTCTCTTATTAAAAATCATTATAAATAAGACTTGCTAGAAAATGTACTACATATCTTGGTTCCTATTGCTATTTTCACCTTTATAGCAGCATTTACCTTATTTGCAGTATACGCCGAGCGAAAGATTGCTGGATTTGTCCAAGATCGGCTAGGTCCAATGGAAACCGGAAAATATGGTAGTCTTCAAACCATCGCTGATATTCTTAAATTACTCCAAAAAGAACTGATCACCCCTTCATCGGCAGATAAGATTCTCTTTAGGATTGCTCCTATCATTATTTTTGTTGCCGTCTTTACAGGGTTTGCCGTTATTCCTTGGGCAAAGGATTTTATTCCAGCCGATACGCATACCGGTTTATTTTTCATTATGGCGATAATTTCCATTGATGCTTTGGGCATTTTAATGGCTGGTTGGGGTTCCAACAATAAATATTCTTTGTTAGGCTCCATGCGTGCCATTGCACAGATGGTATCCTATGAAATACCGGTCGGCCTTTCGCTGATTACAGTTGTCATGCTTACACAAACCCTAAACCTGAATGAAATCGCTATTGGGCAGGGAATCCTCACCAATGGGAGCATTAAATTCTTGGGTATTTGGGAAGTTAATGAGATTGGCGGTCTCTTCGCCTGGAATATTTTTCAGGCTCCGCATTTGATTATCACCTACATCATATTCTTTATCGCTACTCTTGCCGAGTGTAATCGTGCTCCTTTTGATATTCCGGAAGCCGAATCTGAACTGGTCGGTGGTTTCCATACGGAATATGGTGGAATACAATTTGCCTTTATCTTTCTGGCCGAGTACGCTATGATGTTTTTGGTATCGATGTTGGGCGTTGTCCTCTTTTTAGGCGGCTGGAACACACCATTACCAAACATTGGGGCTGTACGCCTCGCAGATTGGACGACTGGTTTAGCTTGGGGAATATTTTGGACCTTAGCCAAATCATTCCTTATTGTAGGCATCCAAATGTGGATCCGATGGACATTACCGCGGTTACGTGCAGACCAATTGATGAGTTTATGTTGGAAAGTATTGACACCGCTGGCTTTTCTGTGTATGGCCATCTCTGCCATTTGGCGAATTTTAGTTATAGCATAGGATATTATGATATTTAAAACGGCTTCGCATGCATTTCGTACGGCAATCAAAGGTTTATCTTTGACTGTCAAACACCTGTTTGGTGCACGTCGCTCACGGACGGAATTAAATATCAAAAAAGAAAACTACTTTAATCAACAGGAAGGTATTGTGACGGTGCAGTATCCGCGTGAAAAAATGCCTATCCCGGAAGTCGCGCGTTACCAATTGCAGGTTGATATCGACGACTGTATTGTATGTGATCTTTGCGCTAAGGCATGTCCTGTGGACTGTATCGAAATTGAAGCGATCAAATCGCCAGAAGCGATCGGAAAGACTTCTGACGGTAGCGTCAAACGGTTATATCCCGCAAAATTCAATATTGATATGGCTAAATGCATGTATTGCGGCCTGTGCACGGTGGTATGTCCGACAGAATGTATTACCATGACCAATGCATATGACCGCAGCTCGCAAAAGCTGACCGATCTTATTTACGGGTTTTCAGACATGACTGACGAGCAGGTAGCTCAACGCAAAGCTGAATGGACACAGTTTCAAGCTGAAAAGGAGGCAGCAAAGCAAAAATAGAAAATGGAAAGTATTTTGTTCTACACTTTCGCTATCCTAGCAATCGGTTCGGCCCTTTTACTGGTCAATCTTAAAAATATCGCGCGCGCATTATTCCTGTTTTTTATTGTTTTATTTGCAATGGCAGGACTATACCTATTTGCTTTAGCTGATTTCGTGGCCATCACACAAATCATGGTCTATGTCGGAGGCGTACTCATTCTTATGCTGTTTGCCTTTATGCTGTCCAATAAAGAACTCCTAAAAGATCTTCAAGACAACAGCGGTTCCTTCTTAAGCATGCCCAAATGGCAAGCTATTCCAGTGGTACTTGGTTTTCTGTTACTGATGCTTTATGGCATCTTTGAATGGCAACAGGCACCATCAACGTGGATCATTCAGTCCATAGAAAATGGAAATAATATTACTGCGACTGATAACAATATTCATCAAATCGGATTACGTTTTATGACTTTTTACGTATTGCCTTTTGAAATTATATCGATATTTCTGATGATGGCTTTAATTGGAGCATCTCATTTATCCAGAAAGGAGCGTACACTATGATCACGCTGACCCATTTCTTGGTGGTGAGTGCGTGTATCTTTAGCATTGGACTCTACACCGTTCTTTCCAAGAAAAATGCGATTATGATTTTGGTTGGTATTGAATTAATGATCAATGCAGCTATCCTGAATTTTGTTGCCTTTGGGAAATATGATAAAGTGAGTTATGGTGGGCAAATTTTTGCGTTGTTTGCGATTGTTCTAGCAGCGGCAGCTGTAGCCGTTGGATTGGCTATTGTATTAAATGTTTATAGACATTACAACACCATTAATCCGGATGAGGTAAACCAATTAAAAGACAAATAAACATTGGATCAAGTTGTTCACATATCGCCCCTTTTGACCGCGCTAGTTACCGTAGTGTCCCCATTAGTAGCGTTCTTATATCAATCTTTATTAGGCAAACGTGACCAGTCAGGTATTGTCTCCCTCCTAGCCATCGCCCTCAGTTTTACCGGTGGTGGGCTCACCTGGTTCACCATATGGAATAATGCCCCCGTAACGGTTCAGGCGGATTGGTTCACTATTGGCGAAACCTCATTTAAAGTTGGTATCCTGTTAAATAATTTAAGCACCTTAATGCTTTTCTTGGTACCTACTGTAGCATTGCCGGTGCATGTTTATTCCCGGGCATATATGAAAGGTGATCCTGGCATTCATCGCTATTGGATGTATCTAAGCCTGTTTTGTTTCGCCATGTTGGGATTGGTCATTATGGACAGTCTTTTACTGATGTATGTCTTTTGGGAGTTGGTTGGGTTTGCGTCCTATCTCCTTATCGGATTTTGGTTTACGCGCGAAGCAGCTGTACAAGCCAATAAAAAGGCATTTTTGGTTAATCGCATCGGTGACCTCGGCTTTCTAATCGGCCTTGCGATCGTATTTACGCAGTTCAAGACACTTAATTTGGTCGATTTATTTGGTGATAATGGACTGCTCTATCAATCCGCAATCGTCGATGGACTATGGGTATCTCCAGTCAATAGTTTACCTCAGATCTGGTTTACCCTAGGAGGACTAGCCTTTTTCTTGGCTGCTATGGCCAAATCAGCACAATTCCCACTACATGTATGGCTTCCGGATGCCATGGAAGGTCCTACATCCGTATCGTCCTTGATCCATGCGGCAACCATGGTAGCAGCCGGCGTATTCCTATTGGCTACTGTATTTCCATTATTCAGCGAATCGGCATTACTATTTATCGCTATTATCGGTACCATCACAGCAGCTTCGGCAGCATACTTCGCCTTGGGCCAATATGACATCAAGCGTATTCTTGCCTTTTCGACCATATCGCAACTGGGCTTTATGATGGTTGGGATCGGTATTGGAACATGGGATGCCGCTTTGTTTCATCTTACGACGCATGCTTTCTTTAAGTGCCTTCTATTTCTTTCGGCCGGCGCAGTTATTCATGAGATGGCCCATCTGAAAACACATAGTCAACTAGACTTTGATCCGCAGGACTTACGGAACATGGGTGGATTACGTCACTATATGCCCAAGACCTTTGTGCTCATGAGTATTGCTTCACTAGCACTTGCCGGATTCCCACTGACTTCAGGTTTTCTATCCAAAGACAGTATCGTTATATCTTCTTTTGAATGGGCTCTTTCAAAAGGGAACTTATACCTGATCATCCCATTAAGCTTGATCATTGTAAGTATTTTAACCGCTTTCTATATTGGTAGACTGCTGTTTAAAGCTTTTTTTGGAGAGTTTAGGCTTACAAACCAACTGCATGGCAAATTACATGATCATCCGCTACATGAAGCGCCAAAAACCATGTTGATGCCCATGTTTGTTTTGGGTGTATTCTGCTTATTTCCACTATTTTCGTTCAATCCATTTTCGTACCACGATTCCTGGTTGATGGACGGACTCTTATCGGATGAATATGCCTTTGCTCCAAGCCACATTGCCCACCTGATTATCCCTGCAATACTCTTCCTTGGTTCAGTTATTGGCTGGATCATCGGCTGGAAATGGTATGTGCAGCATAGATACCCGTTCAATCCGGCCAATCCGGCACTGAAGGTTTCTTTAAATCAGGGCTATATCAATCAGTTTTACGATGTTGTATTTGTCAAGGGCATATTAAAATTGGCTCAATTCTGTTATTGGTTTGACCGACATGTTGTTGATGCCTTTGTTTCTTTGATTCAGTCAATCGTGCTATCGATTTCACAATTAAGTGTTTGGATAGACAAATATATTATAGACGGCTTAGTCAACACGGTTGCTTCGGTAACCTATTGGACCGGTCATCAAGTCCGCCTGGTACAAAACGGGAAGATACAGACCGCTTTATACTCCGTCTTTTTAATAGTTTTACTTGGTTTAATTTATCTTTTATTCTTTTAGGAAATGCCTATTTTATCCTTATTGATATTTTTACCGCTATTGGCTACGGCGCTTATTCTCGCCTTGCCAACACGATATAAATTGAGTTACAAATATATTGCGTTAGCATTTACCGCAATACAATTTGTACTGGCTGGATTGTGTTACGCACATTTTGATGCAAGCAAAACAGGTATTCAAGATCTGGGGGGCTATCAGTTTGTTGAGCAGGTTTCCTGGATTCGTTTAGATCTAGGATCAATAGGTAAGCTAGAAATTGATTATCTCATTGGTATTGATGGGATATCAATGCCCTTATTATTGCTGAGCGCTTTTGTGATATTGATGGCTATCGGAGCCTCCTGGAATATACAGAAAAGTCCGAAGGGATACTTCGCTTTACTCATGGTGCTTAATATGGCTGTTATGGGGATTTTCTGTGCACTGGATTTCTTCCTGTTCTACCTTTTCTATGAAGTGATGTTACTTCCACTATATTTCCTGATCGGCATCTGGGGTGGTGCAAGACGCGAATACGCAGCCATCAAGTTCTTTTTATACACGCTATTTGGTTCTGTATTTATGCTATTGATCATCGTAGGACTATACTTTTCAGTGATCAACCCGATGACTGGAGCGCATACGTTCAATATGATCCATATGATGAACCCACAGAATTACCTTGAAGGATCTATTTTTGAGTGGGGTGGTTATCAGGAAATCTTGGGTATTTCGGCCAGACTGCTTGGCTTCATTGTGCTCTTTTTTGCCTTTGCCATTAAAGTGCCCATCGTGCCATTGCATACCTGGTTACCCGATGCCCACGTCGAAGCACCGACTCCAGTATCCATTATTTTAGCAGGTATTCTTTTGAAAATCGGAGGTTATGGTATCATCCGTATCTGTTATAGCATCTTTCCCGACATGGCCGCCTTATCCAATTGGTGGCTTGGACTAATAGGCGTTGTTTCCATTATCTACGGAGCCTTGAACGCCTTATCACAAAAAGACCTCAAACGAATGATTGCGTATTCATCCGTTTCCCACATGGGCTTTGTCTTATTAGGTATTGCTTCATTAACTGCAGAAGGAATTTCTGGAGCGATGTTTCAGATGATCTCCCATGGTTTTTTATCCGCGGCCCTCTTCTTTCTTGTCGGTGTAGTTTATGACCGCGTGCATGATAGAAATATCTATAGTTTTCGAGGTTTAGCTCAAATTATGCCCAAATATACAGGGTATGTTGCTGTTGCATTTTTTGCTTCCTTAGGTTTACCTGGCTTTTCAGCTTTTATTGGTGAAGCATTTGTCATTATCGGTTCATTCAATTCTGAAAGTGTTGGCACAGGTTTGCCGCGTTGGATGGCACTTGCAGGTTCTATAGGTATCTTATTAAGTGCAGCCTACCTACTTTGGACATTGCAACGGATGTTCTTTGGACAGATTCGTTTAAAAGGCGGTGAATCTTGGAGCAATGCACTGATAGATGTCAATTCGCGCGAGCAGGTGATCTTATTTCCAACGTTAGCGTTGGCCTTATTACTTGGCATTATGCCTGCATTAGTTTTTAACAATTTAAACGCAAGTGTCCTGAATCTTGTAAGCTTTATTCAACAATTTATTTAAATCAGCATGCTCGCATTCAGTCCATATATCAGTTCATTTCTCGATCAGATTATCGTCAGTGTACCGTATTTTAAACCCGAACTGACATTGATCATCACTTTTATTGGTACTATTCTCGCTAGTCTTTTTGCCGACAAGCACTGGAAGCATACGTCTTTTATGCTTACGATCATCGGATTATTGTTGAGTGGCTGTTACCTTGTTGGGCAAGGACTCAGTAAGGTAGAGATGGCTGGCTTTTTTGATATGATCCAGGTTGATGCCTTTGCAACCTCTGCACGATTGATTATCCTGTTGTCGACATTCCTTGTTTGTATTTTTATTCAACAAGGTCATGGTAGATATGGCCGACCGTTAGGAGATCTATATGCTGTTTTACTGACGGCAACGTTGGGACTGAACCTATTGACCATGTCGAGTAACTGGCTGATGATTTTTATAGCCGTTGAAACCGTTTCCATCAGTTCCTATATCATGGTGGGGTACTTTTCAGCTACTAAAGTTCAGTCGGAGGCGGCTTTAAAATATGTACTCTTTGGATCGATTTGTGCGGCAGTGATGCTTTACGGTTTGTCTTTACTCTACGGTTTCACGGGGAACTTGAATTTTGATTCCCAGAGCCACATTGCTGGCCTAATGGAAGCCCCAAAGGTCATGATCAGCATTGCGCTATTATTTTTGTTGACAGGCATTGGCTTTAAACTGAGTTTTTTTCCTTTTCATGTCTGGAGTCCAGATGTTTATCAAGGTGCTCCCACAGTAATTACCGCGTACCTGGCTACAGTACCAAAAATTGCAGTCGTCGTCCTATTATCCAAGCTCCTCGCCGCATGGCTTAATGTTTCCTTTTACTTTAGCGATTTCCTAACGTATGTGATTATTGGGGTAGCTATTGCAACCATGCTGATCGGTAATTTAGCGGCTTTACGTCAACAGGATGCCAAACGGATGATGGCCTATTCATCGATTGGACATACAGGTATACTCCTGATGGCTGTATTGATTTATCAGAATAATGAGTCGAATGTATTGTTGTTTTACCTTTCCATATACGCTTTGATGAATATTGCTGTATTTATATTTATTGATGCCTTGGAAGTTAGTCTGGGCAATACATCCATCGATTCCTATCGTGGCTTAGGAAAGCAGTCCCCCCTTTTGTTTACTTCATTTTCAATGGTTTTAATCGCTTTAGTGGGGCTCCCTCCCACTGCGGGATTCGTCGGAAAGCTTTTGGTCTTTTCCAAAGTGTTCGAACAGTATCAAAACTTTCAATCCTTCGGTTTATTGGCATTGCTTATTGTAGGTGCACTGACTTCGGTTATCTCTTTATTTTATTATTTTAAAATACCACTGAACGCATTTTTAAGGGACAATGCCGCATCTTCAACAATAAAAGTCAATGCTGTACTTCTCTTTATTGGCATCCTTTGTACCTTGGCTGTGTTGTGCTTAGGAATCTTTCCGGATCTTTTGCTTTCGGCCTTTTAGAAAAACAGAGGAGCCCCTTTCATTCTTAACAAATCTACGATCCTCATCAATCACGCTATGTGCGGGTTGAATAGTAAGGATAAACTCCATAATATATTTTATATTTCCTCAATAAAAGTATTATATATGGTTGAGGAGAGACCGACAAATTGTTTTTTATGCAAAGCGCAATTAAATTGCATATAAAAAGCAATTTATCTAAGTTTGTACCATGATTAGTGCAATAGCAAATCCAATTTTTCAACGTGCTATCCAGGATTACCACGTATACGACCAGATTGAGCATCCAATCCAAAATCCGTATGACAAACAATCCCTAGAACATCTCCTCTATTTAAAATGCTGGATTGACACCGTACAATGGCATATGGAAGATGTCGTGCGTAATCCCGCTATTGACCCGAAAGAAGGCTTACATTGGAAAAGACGAATTGATGAGTCCAATCAATATCGCACGGATACCGTAGAGTATATTGACAGCTATTTTCTACAAAAGTTTCAAGATATACAGGTTAGGCCTACAGCAACGATCAATACGGAGAGCCCGGCGTGGGCTATTGATAGGCTTTCCATTCTGGCTTTAAAAATCTACCATATGGAACAGGAAACATTACGCGCAGATGCTTCCGAGGCACACATTAATACCTGCCAAGAAAAGCTTAACGTTTTATTGGAACAAAGAAAAGATTTATCTCAAAGTATTGATGAATTGATGGATGCCATAGCATCGGGCGATAAATACATGAAAGTCTATAAACAGATGAAAATGTATAACGATCCTTCATTGAACCCTGTCTTATATTCATCAGGAAAGTAAAAACATGTCCTTACCGCAACGGATCATAGTCACGCGATTTTCAGCTATGGGCGATGTTGCCATGGTTGCCTCAGTATTGAAAGAGTTTTGTATACGCTATCCTGATGTAGAAATCATTATGGTCAGCAGACCATTCTTTTCGCCATTCTTTGATGGAATAAAAAACCTCAGGTTCCATGTGATTGAACCCAAAACCATTCATAAAGGTTTTTGGGGCCTGTTCAGGCTAAAAAAAGAGCTTGCCCAGTATGGTTCAGATGCCGTAGCTGACTTACATTTCAATTTGCGTTCGCGTGTGCTTGATCTTTTTTTTTCCTTATCGGGCGTAAAAGTAAAGCAGCTTGACAAGGGGCGGGAAGAAAAAAAAGCGCTTACCAGGGAAAAAAACAAAATCAAAGTTCCACTGAGGCTAACGGTAGAACGCTATGCAGATGTATTTCGCGCATTAGGTTTTAAATTTGAGCTCAGCCATAAATTGGTTCCTAATTTGCAGGATGTACCCAAAGCTGCTTTTAGCATGTTCGCGAATTTCGATCGAAAAAAAATTGGCATTGCCTCATTTGCACAACATCGTTATAAAATTCTTTCCTTGGTAAAAATGGGGCAGATCATTGATCATTTGACACACCATGGATATGACGTATTGCTTTTTGGAGGTGGTCAAGAAGAGTTTCAAGTCGCTCAAAACTGGACCGAAAGTTTTCCGAATACTTACAATACCATTGGAAAATTTACGTTGAGAGAAGAACTGGATTTAATTTCGAATCTGGATCTGATGGTTAGCATGGACTCTTCAGGACTTCATATGGCCTCGTTAATGGGAGTAAGATGCCTTTCGTTATGGGGAGCAACACACCCTTACGCTGGATTTACGGGCTACGGTCAAGAGTTAGCAGATTGTATCCAAGTCGAACATCCCCATAGACCAAGTTCAGTGTATGGCAACAAGTCCTGCATCTGTGACGGAGTAGAAGCAATTGATTTAATTACACCAGAAATGGTGATTGAACGAATAAACGGAATAAGATGAGGATAGGATTTGATGCAAAACGTTATTTCTTAAACAATACCGGTTTGGGGAATTACAGCCGCGACTTAATTCGTATACTCGAAAAGTATGCTCCGGAAAATGAGTATCTAAAATACACGCCGAAAACTGGCCATCAATATATCCATCAACAGACAGCTCAAAATAATATTCGTTTACCACAAGGGCTGATCAACACCACATGGCCCAACCTCTGGCGCAACCAACGTATTGTGGATGATTTAAAGAAAGATAAAGTTGACATTTTCCATGGACTATCGGGTGAAATCCCATTAGGTTTAGCAAAGGCTCATATTAAATCTATCGTTACCATTCACGATTTAATTTTTCTGAGACACCCTGAACTTTATCATCCAATTGACCGTTGGATTTATAAAAAGAAATTCAAACATGCATGCGAGACTTCCGATCGTATCGTTGCCATAAGTCAATGTACTAAAAACGACATTGTCGACCTCTTTCATATACCGGAAGAAAAAATTGATGTCGTTTACCAGGGCTGTCACGAAGCATTCAAGAGCACTAAAACATCAGAACAGAAGGCTGATCTAAGAAATAAATTAAAATTACCACAGGAGTTCTTACTAAATGTTGGAACCATTGAGGCGCGTAAAAATATATTATCGGTGGTGAAGGCCATAAAAGACCTTGATATTCCTCTTGTTATTGTGGGTAAACCAACACGTTACCATCAAGAGATCCTCGCCTATATTCAGCAAAACAATATGGAGCACAGGATACACTTTTTGCAAGGCTTAGCGATGGAAGAATTGGCTATTCTCTATGCATCGGCAACGGTCTTCATTTATCCGTCAATTTATGAAGGCTTTGGCATTCCTATAATAGAGGCGCTTTACTCAGGTACTCCGGTTATCACCAGTAATATGGGCGTCTTCCCAGAAGCGGGGGGACCGGCATCTTGCTATATTGACCCTACCAATATTTCACAGATACAGCATGCCATAAAATCATTACTTAGTGATTCTTCCAAGCGAGATGAAATGATCAAAAAAGGACTAGAATTTGTTAAAAAGTTTAATGATGACAACCTCGCTGCACAATGGAAGAAGCAATATTTAACACTTTAGTCCTCCGATTTCACAACAGTTATTACTTTCTGTAGTTTTTTCCAGTGTTGTGACCTATCTCCATAGATCAATAATTTACCGAGCTTGTATTTAAATTTCATTATCCCCTGGTAGTCATCAGGCACTATGCGATAAGGGACTGTTGGGTCTTCATGGATAACATCGTTGACGGCCCTCGTATAAACTGTTGGTCCGGTCATGCCGTGCACGTCATGTGGAAATTTATTTTGCTGAATGTTTTCAACAATATACTTTATCGTTCGTTCCAGAAAAGGATGCCCCTTTTCAAATATCAGCGCCCATTGCGCAAAAAGATTTTGGTGGTTCTTTTCACGCGTGATAACGGCATGGTCATCGTCTTGCAGGTATTTATCCAGATTAACCAGAATATCGCTATCGAGATCTAGGTATACTCCTCCATGTATGTATAAAACAGCATAACGAAAAAAATCAGCTTTTGCTGCTCCAATCTGAAGTCTGGAGTATGCTTTATAGATCTCTTCATTAAATGATTCCTTTATAAATGCATCTACGCGTTGATCGTCGTAAAACTCATACTTGTAACCTTTATTTTTTCGTCTAAAGCTCTTAATGTATAACTTTGTTAACCAAGGTATTTGGTTAGTTTTAAACGTCTGATAGATTACTTTCGGTATAGCCATTCTCTTATTTCAAAAGTTTCTTATAAAGTTCCCAATATTCACTAGCTGCTTTATCCCATGAAAACTGAGCCGCCCAAGTTTTAATTTCTGCGGTACGATCTTCGCTATAGATAATATCCATCAGATTGGATTTCCCAAATTCGATCAAATAATCTGGATCTGTGGATTCCAAAAAGAAAGCTTCAGGTCCTCCGATTTCTGGGAGACAGGTGTATGTAGATAACAGCACCTTTTTGCCGAATGACATCGCCTCAATAACAGGTAATCCAAAACCCTCTGCTATCGAAGGGAAAGCAAATAAAGCACAATTTTGTAAATAGTTATATTTCTCAGATTCTGTTATCGGCCCAGTGAGCTGTATTCGTCCGGCAACCCCAAGTTCAGTAGCTAAATCAAGTATATATTGATTATAATCAGGTTCTGCAATAATACCGCTGATTTTCAATTCCAAATCATTCCCTACCAATAAATAAAGCAACGTATGAAAATTTTTTTTACGATTTATGGTACCAATAGAATAAATGAAAGGCTTATGCTTATCACACTTGAGCGATGGATCTAACTGATCCAAATATTTCTGTTCAATATTATTTCCATTATAAATCACATGAAGTGGCTTTCCCTGTAAATTACAATAATCTTCGAGGTCATTTTTTACATAATGGGAAATTGCTACAATAACATCTGCTTTATCCAAATTATTCTGCAAGCTTTTCAGGTACTTTTTTTCCTTCTCGACCGACTTATTTTCTTTTAGGAAGTTTAGATCATGGATCGTAGAAAGAACTTTAATTTTATTGTTCCGCGGGAAATATGAACTAAGTTGAAACGTAGAATGCCAAAGATCACTATTGGAAAATCGCGGCATCCAAAATTTCTGCAGCGATTTTTGCTGGTAATAGCTAGCCCTGGAGCCAAAATCTTCGTTCGCAGGATTATTTGTATAAAATACCATTGCATAAGGATCAGCTATCTTGTGTAATAAAGCATTTCCTAATTGTTTACAAAAGTGATATAAACCTGTATGCGGATATTTCATCCGTTCGGCATCAAATATGATATTAAATTTTCTCATATCGCAAATTGAAAACGAAAATACTATTTTGGATTTCAATTATTCTAGTCTAAGACTTTTTTTACCCAATTTCTAAAGGAATATTTCTCTATAATCGAGTTATCAATCTCAACAAATGGTTTATTCAAAAAATCCCTCAATTTTAAAAGGTTGCTACCATCCCATACGAACACGTTATTGGGGTGATAGAAATCATAATTTTTAATCAATAAATTATTTGTAATGATCTTCTTTCTATAAAACAAAGCTTCAAAAATACGGAATGAAAGGCCATAATGAATAGCTGCATTATCAAAATCTAATAAAGCTTCATAATGTTGAACATGACGCAACATCTCTGTGTAAGTTAACGGGTCAGAAATAAATTCGATTCCGGAGTCTTTGTATTTGTCAATAGTTTTATCTTTGGTACAAAGCAGTTTTACATTTACATCAAAATTTTCCTGTATTAAGAATTCAATTAATTCTGTAATGAAAGGCATTCTATTCTCAAGATAACTACCAACAAAACATAAACTCTGAGGTTTCACAACCACGTCCTTATCGGGAGGTATTTCTAAATAAAAATTAGTAGTAAAACAAATATTAGTATAACTATCTTTATATTTTAAATAGTCATTATCATCAAAAACGAAAAACTTATCAAACAAATCAATACGGTCAAATACAGACGGGAAACGATTAAGTCCATCCCATTGATATGCGACCATTTTGTTCACCTTACTTTTAATAGTTCGTAAAGTTGCTATCCCTAATAAATCTGATCGAATGATTAAGGCGTAATCGATCTTCCTTTCAATTTTCTCTAATTGTGTTAGTAGATTCTTGTTCTCTCGTCCAAAAATCAATTGTTTTTTGAAATTATGTTGCAATAGTAAGTTTTTATGAATAAAACTGCGCGCCCTTTCAACAAAATTTGTATACTTAAAAGGTTTATCTGTAATAAATAGAAAAATCACCTCAAAGCCAACATTTTGCAATGAAGATATTAATTCACGGTAGAATTGAAAATGTAACGGAATAATTAATATTATACTTTTTTTATTTACCATGCCTTAATCAATATTTCAAAAAATATGCCATTTACTCTGTATAACGTTTCATCTTCTACATACGCTACTTCACAGCCCTTTTTAGATAATAAAATAGTTTTTTATACCAAATATTATAATACTTCTTCTTATATCTCTCTTCGGAAGAGACTCGACCTATTAATTTTTCTATCCCATAACCAAACTTTTTGAATAAGGGATAGTGTTTATTATAAATGTAAAGCAGTGCTTCATCAGAAATATTCGCTTTCCAATTTTGATCCGTCATCGAATCATTGGAATAACGTTTCCGATAATAAAATAATGGTTTATTAATTTTATATACATTATCAAAATGCTGTGTCATTCTAATCCACATCTCCCAATCTTCAGCGAATTTTAAATTTGTGTCATATAAACCGATCAATTTAAAATTATGGCTTTTCATCATAGCTGTTGCCGTGAAACAATTTGTTCTAAGTATTGTTTGTTTAGAGTATGCTGCTAAATCAAAGATACCTGTTTCCCGTTCAAAAAATTGAGTTTGCGTATACACAATATCCAATTTATTATTTTTGCGGAATTGTTCTATACATGAGCTAACATAGGTTATATCTAATTTATCATCGGCATCCAAAAAAAGAAGATATTCGCCTGAAACAAATTGAAATCCATAATTTCTGGTCGCAGGCAGTCCTTCATTATTCTTTGAAAACACTTTCATATTTGAATATTCTCTAGCAAATTCGCTAATAATGTCAAATGTAGCATCTGTTGATCCGTCATCCACGACAATGACTTCTAGGCTTTTATAGATTTGGTTGACGACGGATTCTAAGGTCTCTTTCACTGTTTTCTCTACATTATATGCAGGGATGATTATACTAACTAAATCTTTTTGAAACATTAATCTTATATTCTATTTTAAACTGCAATATCTTTAACATGTTGCATGAACAAAGCTAAGATTTTTTTGTGCTAATTATTCTATAATTAACTGCATTTCTTATACTAGACAGACTAAATCATGTGGCTTCAATATATGTTATCCTCCTTTTTACGAAATTCTTTTGTAATTTGCGAATTGATAAGTTATCTTCAATCACTTGATATGAAAAAGGTCAAAAACTGGCTCCAGACAGTTAAATCAATAGTGAAATATCCATCTATCCTAATGAACTTAAATAGATCAGATAGTTCGATTTACTTCTTTTTTCCGTTTTATCATACGGGGGGAGCAGAACGAGTACATTTGGATATTTTGAATTCTGTAAAAGATCTAAAACCAACCTGTTTCATTACAGACAGATCGGTAAACAATGATTTTAAGGAGGATTACATAAAAAATTCCAAATTGATTGAATTGTTTCGTTGGGGTAAGAAAAAAAGCTTTAGAAAACACATCGCAAAAAAAATTGCGTTGAAGATAAACCAAACCCCCAACGCAGTGATATTCGGCTGCAATAGTAGTCTATTTTATGATGTACTCCCCTTATTGAACAAAAACACAAAAAAAATTGATATGATCCACGCATTTATCGGGGATAATTCATTTGAGCAGTTGTCATTACCTTTGATTCCCTTAATAGATTACAGAATCATCTTGGGACCTAGACATCTCTCAAAATTAAAATCATATTATCTTAAAAACAATATCGATTTAGAATATTTAAAGAAGATAAATATTATCCCTAATCAAGTTGAAGTTCCGCTAAATGTATTAGAAAAAAACTTCAGTCAAAACTTGCGGATACTGTTTATTGCGAGAGATTCACCTGAAAAACGCATCCATCTTTTTTTAAAAATAGCACAGAAAAGCGAGGAATTAAATCTTCCTTTTGAATTTACAATGATTGGTGATTTAGAAAACTATCAACCTCATTTGAGCAAAAATATCAAATTCGTCTCTAGAATAAGATCCAAATCATTATTGAACTTCCAATATGCCCAGGCTCATTTCATCATGCTAACCTCTAGCTATGAAGGTTTTCCTATGGTTTTATTAGAAGGAATGGCTTTAGGCACTATTCCAATAATAACCGATGTAGGAGAAGTCTCCACCTTGATAAATGAAAATAGAAACACAGGATTTATTATAGAAAATAGTACAGATCAAGAGATCATTTCGGCCTTTGTAGAAAAATTAATGTTTATTACAAATCATAGGGAACTTTTACCAACGATTTCACAAAATGTAATAGAAACAATCAAGAAATTCTTTAATAAAGAATTATTCAAAAAGAACTATAGAGACTTGCTGATGCCTAAAAATAACTTTAATAATGATTGAAGTAACTGTATTAATGACAACCTATAATGGTTCCCTTTATATTAAACCAGCAATTGACAGTATTTTAAATCAAACTTTTAAAAATTTTGAACTACTCATCGTAAATGATGGTTCGACCGATAATACTATTGAGATCATTCAATCTTATGACGACTCTAGGATTAGATTGATCAACAATGAGTCGAATAAGGGCTTATTATTCAGTCGAAATATTGCTTTAACAGAAGCGAGAGGCAAATATCTAGCTATACTTGATAGTGACGATATAGCGATCTCTAACAGACTACAAATCCAGTGGACAACATTTGAAAATCGACCTTCATTAGCTCTACTGGGAGGACAAGGTTTAGTAATAAACAAAAAAGGAGAGAAAACTGGAGAAGTTTTAACACAATTAACAGGTGCAGACGCCGTAAAAGTAAAATTATTTTTCAGTAATAGTTATATACATTCCACAGTGATGATTAGAATGGAGGTATTTTGTAAACTAGGAGGCTATCAAAATTTCCCCCTAGCGGAAGACTATGCGCTATTCTCAAGACTATCACATGATTATGAAGTTGACAACTTATCGGACATATTGGTCGAATATAGAATTCATGGGGAAAATATTAGTATTAAACGAGCGAATGAATTATTTAGCTTACATCTTCCAATTTTACAGAATAGGATTCTACAATTTGGGATATCTGCCAGCCAAGATCAAATTAGATGGTTATTACACCCGAATCTTGTACAAGCCAAAGATATCAAAGCATTTAAGTTATTTCTAATACTCTTAATCCGAACTAATAGAAAAAACAATTTTCTAAAAAAGAAAATATTCGAAAAAAAAATTTTAGATATCTGGTATCAAACTATAATGAATAAAGTTAGATGGGCCTCTTTTTACCATATATTAACTTTCCCCGCCTTCACATTATTAGAAAGCAAGCAAATTAGAAGAAGTTTTAAAAATTCCATAAAAGGTATATTTATTAAAAATGAAAATCGTTAAATTTTTGGGAGGGCTTGGTAATCAGTTATTCCAATATGCATTTCTTTTAGGATTACAACAAAAATTCAAAATAGTAAAAGTAGATTTAAGTGACTTTAAAGACTATAAGCTACATAATGGTTTCGAATTAGAAGCAGTATTCAACATCACGCTTACACAACTCAGTGCTTTTGAAAAGAATATTTATACTAGAAACAATAATAAATGGCTATGGCGAAAATTAAGACGATTATACAACACAAAACACGTCTTTCTTGAAGAACCTTCGCCTTTTTCCTTTTCGAAAAAAATTTTTGAAGATAAAAAAAGTCGATATTATTGGGGGTACTGGCAACATATTGATTACATTAACCAAGTCGCTCCAATTCTTCGCAAACGCCTTCAATTTCCCCCTTTCGAAGACGTTAAAAACATACATATACAACATTTAATCCAACATCAAAACGCAGTTTCTTTACACGTCCGGCGGGGAGATTATTTACAAGAACCCTTATTTACAGATATCTGTACTGAGGAATATTATGAAAAGAGCATACAGTACATGCTTAAAACATTAAAATCCCCACTATTTATAGTATTTTCCAATGATATTAGCTGGTGTAAAACGCAGTTTAAGGATCTAAATGCGATTTTTGTAGAGCACAATTTAGGTTCCAATAGCTTTAGAGATCTACAATTAATGTCGTTGTGTAAGCACCATATTATTGCAAATAGCAGCTTTAGCTGGTGGGGTGCTTGGTTAAACGATGATCCAGAAAAAGTTGTGGTATCGCCAAAAAAATGGATTAATGATGCCACTATAGATACCACGGGATTGATTTTACCTACTTTTGTTACATTTTAACTCCTTTAGATTCCCCAGTGATGCGATCATGTGCAAATAAATCAAACTACGATATTGTCATCTGCGTTGGCCCCCAGCACGTCGAAATTGCAAAGATCGTGATCAATCAGGTCAGGCATTTTTTTTAAGGCGCAACAAATCTATGTCGTAACAAACCCTTCTCATTTCGAAAAGTTTCAGGTGCTCAGTCCAACCAACTTGGTTCTTGTTAATGAAAATGAATTGTTCGATCGGTTCAATTTTCAATCTATAATCACCTTTCTAAAACAAAAAATAGATAATGCTGATCGTGCAGGTTGGTATTTTCAACAGTTTTTAAAAATGGAAATTTCCAAAATTATTCAAAGTGACCATTATCTGATATGGGACGCAGATACAATACCATTAAAAACCGATCCATTTCTTTGACCAAGATAACCGGGTTTTAATTCACAAGAGTGAAGAAAATCACCAGCCATATTTTGAAACATTAGAACATATACTCGGTCTGAAAAAAACGGTCAACTACTCGTTTATATCTGAACATTTTATGGTCCAAACAAGGCTGATGCAAAACATGTTACTTGAGATCTGCAAAAAAGCAGGAGATCAGGCTTGGCCATATTATATCCTTGAAAATATAGCCACAAAAGACATGGCACTTTAGGGTTTCTCGGAATATGAAACCTACGGTAATTTTCTCGAATCAACCCACCCCGAGCATTTTCGTTTACGTACCTCGCCCTCGGAATTATTAATTACAACCAGAAATGGCAGTATGATTTTGGGCACTCTACCAAATACAAAAGACCTCAAGTTTTTGGATCTCTTAGGTTTACATTATGCGACATTCGAAATCTGGCAAGGCATTAATCCTAAAAAGATTAAAGCCAACAAAAGACGTATTGCCTTATTTTTTCTCTTGGAAAAATTCCACTGATAAGATCTCTGAATAAATTAATCGAAAAAAACTTTAAGAGAACTTATTCATTACCTCAACCACCTTACTAATATCCTCTTCCGTGTGTCCATAGGAAATCGGAAGACTAAGTATTGTTCGGTGAATTTCTTCTGAGATTGGATAGCTTTTGCCAAATAAAATCCCATTCATCGCTTTTTGTTGGTGTGGCGCAATAGGATAATGAATTTCTGTTCCAATACCATTATCCAATAAATACCGTTTTAACCGATCCCGTTCAGGATGACGTATCGCAAAAATATGAAAAACATCATCAAAACCAACCTGTAAAGTTGGAAGTGTAAAATCAGTTTTTAATTCATTTCGGTAAATTGCAGCTAGCTTTTGCTTATGAGTAGTAATGTCGTCTAAATATTTCAACTTTACAGATAGGAAAGACGCCTGTAACTCATCAAGCCGGGAGTTGTAACCCACTTCATCAAAGACATATTTAGCTGAAGAGCCGTAATTCCGTAATGTACGAATCGAGCTATTGATTTTTTCATCTTTACATGTTATTGCCCCTGCATCGCCCAATGCTCCTAGATTCTTTGTTGGATAAAAGCTGAATGCTCCAAAATCGCCAAATGAACCTGCCTTTTGGCCGTTATAAATAGCCCCATGCGCTTGTGCACAATCCTCGACAACTTTTAAACCATACTTTTCCGCTAGCAGTAAAATGGGATCCATGTCACACATCTTTCCATAAAGATGCACAACAAGAATAGCCTTCGTCCGTGCTGTAATAGCAGATTCAATGCTTTCGGGATCAATGTTGTAAGTATTTATATCGGGTTCTACCAAAACTGGCTTTAGGCCAACCTGCATAATAGCGAGTATCGATGCAATATAGGTATTTGCCGGAACAATGACTTCGTCGCCCGGATTAAAACCAAAATAACGTAGCGACAAAACCAGCGCGTCCAACCCAGATGCTACTCCGATACAGTGTTCAACACCACAATAGTTCGCAAATGATTGCTCAAATTGTGTAACCTGTTTTCCCAAGATATACCAGCCACCATGCAATACGTTCTGGAAAGCATTGGTATATTCCTCCATAAATCCCCTATTGACTTGCTGCAAGCTCTCGTAAGCGATCATATATAAAATAAGGTTCGTAAATATAGTCTGTTGAATCAAAATATTCGGAAGCAAGTACCATAAGAATCGCATCTTCTGAAAAGTCAAACATCTGATGCCAATCTTTGGGTTCCAAAATCAGGCATTGATCTGGTGAATTCAATTCAAAAACGCGCTCATGAATTCCATCCTGGTTATAAATAGCACAACTTCCTTTTAGACAAATCGCTGCCTGTATCGTTTGATGATGACGATGTCCACCGCGGATGGAACTATCTACGCCATAGATATAAAATATACGTTTCACATCGAAAGGAATTACTTTTTCGATCACCGTTAGATGCCCACGGTCATCGGTGAATGTTTTTAGATCAATCTGATAAGCCATTATCTTAAAAAGTAAGATTGGTGATAGTACTCTCTAAATTTGCCGAGAACATATAAATTGAACATGCGACGCAGGGAAGTTCTGATACGTGGAATTTCATTGATTTCATGCGGAACAACAACACGTGACAACGATTTTATTTCCCTTCCAGCACTGATTAATGTTCTTATGTAAGGTTTGTAAAGTAATTCTATGTCATTATCGGTCATTACATAAGTCCCTGCGGGTACAAAGGAATTTTTTTCAGCATATTTTAAGGCATGAAAGTGATAGAATATAACTGGGAATAAATGTTGACCAGCAAGTTCTTTACCCCAGACCTGACCTATTTTATGTTCAAAATCATATTGTTGGACATTCCAAGGGGCTATACCTCCACCTAGATGCTCCAAAACATGCACACCTGTGAACATTGTCGTCCATATATCCAGATATTTTTGATCACCAAATCTTCCCGGCTCTCTACGATCGTAGCACCAATCGATACAAGCTGCACGCCACCACTCCAGTACGGCAATACCCTCAGGTGAGTTTTTAAAGTAAACAAACTGTACACAATAAGTTCCGCCCGATTCACTATCTTCATACATGGGACTATACCGATGTGGTGTAATAATTACTGATGCCCCTTTAGCCTCCTCTATTAAAACGGTAGGATCAGCATAGAAAAATAAATCGGCATCCAGATAGGTACAATTGGATAAACCAAACTTTCGAATGCTATATAAAATAATTGAAGGCGTACAGGTCCAGCAATATTCGCCTGCTGTACGGGTCGGTTTTATGGCCAATAATTGCTCATCTTCAAAATCCGACAGTGGAATAATAGTTGCTTTGGCGAGTTGTAATCTTGTCAATATACTGTAGCACTCATCATCAAATGCAAAAATATAAAGATGAAAGTTCCTCGCACATTTTTCAAGCGAACGGTACATGGCCAATCCCCTTGAAAGATACAGTGAGTTAAATAGGGTGCAAAAATTATTCATATATTATGTACTTTTTCAAAACTTCGTTTATTATTATTTGTCTTCATATGCAATGACCGCTCTTTTATCAAACACAATGAAATGCAGAACAAAAGCGTTAATAGTATTGAATCAAAAATTTTAATCATGGACAACAGTAAAAAACTTTATATCATTCGACATGCCAAAGCCGAAACCATTCCCGGAATAAATGACTTTGATCGCGCATTGACATCCGAGGGCATACTACATGCAAAACAGGTAGCAGAAAAGCTAACAGCTCGGCTGACACTTAATGAAAATAGTATGGTGATCAGTTCTCCTGCCAATAGAGCCTTGCAAACTGCCCGCGTCTTTCTAGACGTCATGGGATCTCCATCATTTGATATTCAAATTGAAGAATCCATCTATGAATGCACCTACAAGCACTTACTTTCAGTCATCAATACCATCCCCGATCACATCGACCATGTTTTACTTTTTGGACACAATCCAACATTGACCGACATAGTTGAATTTCTAACCAGAAAGTCAGCTTACCTACGCACGTCGTCATACGCGGAGATTAAACTTGATGCAGGCTTTACTTTTCAAATGCTCAGCGGCAATTGTGCAGATCTTGTACAGATCGTTGATTAAAATTCCATTCAAAAAACAAATAAGCTTTAAGGGATAATCGTCTTATCTCTTCACTGTAGCTCCGAGAAGTTGATAAGACGCCCCATATTCCCCAATTTCCCTTCACTATTTCAATAATGACATCATTTTGTGGAAATAGTCCCAATACTTTTTTAGAAATTTTTATTTTTTAATCGGCCGTAATTTTCGTATCAACAGCTTCAAACAGGGCATCGAGGCTATTCAAATAATTAAATAATGGATAAGGTCAAAGTGATTTCAGCAGAAGTGTGGTCTTCCGCGGTGAAAGTATTATCACCAAGGTAAAAGATAATAATTCAGGCTACCTACTGTTTCTAATATCTTTCATCGAGATTGTCTTTTGAGTTCCATCCATGACATAAAAAAATCCCAGTGTATTACCCGAAATGTTTCCTTCCACATTAGCAGGAACCGCTGATAATAGACCTTTCCATTCTGTCTCCTGAAATAGATTGTAAAGAAACCGGGCATAACGTGTTGATACAGAAAATTTAAACACCATCAGACTATCCTTCTTTGATACCTCATAATTATAGGTACGCCCCAGCAATGTATTGAGTACGTTGGGAGCTCCCAAACGGTAGCTATAGCTAAACGGTAAACGGAAGGTAGAAATATCTTCGTCGGAAAATTTTTTTTGCGGCATAATCAACCATTTATTGGAAGATTTCATACCAAACACATGCTTACTTACCTTGACTTCCCAGTTGTTATTTAAATTGCTCTTTTCAACCGGTAAGAAAGCCTTTTCAATAGGTACAGCCGGTATTAATTGGTCCTGGGCTTGATACAGCTTACCCTTTAATGTGACCTGAAGTTCGAAAACACTTCCGACCGTGTCCTTTAAGTCAAATAGTTTGCCCATATAAAGTCCCTCTCCCAATTCTTCGAAATCGATGGTATTGGATCCATTAATAACCCGTACAGTAGCTCCCGTAATACCCACTGTCATCCCATTGGAATGCAGTCCATCCAGTTTTTTTAATTGGATATACTGTTCCTTATACATGGTATTAATTCCACCTTCAACGATCATATCATACGATTGACCTTCATCCACTATGGACTTATTACAGGCAAACAGCAGACAACAAACGATAAAAAACAAAGACACTCTCATATTAAAATCTTATGGCATAACTGATTGAAGGTACCCGTCCCGAGAACGAGTTCTTTTGGATAGCTAAGTTCCCATTGCTATCTTCCGAAAAACTATAATAAAGTGGGTTGCTTTGATCAAAGACATTATAAAAACCACAATTCAACGTATGTCGTATCCCCCCTTGCCGCTGTTTCCTACTTTCCAAGTCTACTGAGCAATTTAGGTCTAATCGACTAAATGTAGGCATTCGTTGTGAATTACGACTCGAATAAACCGGCACGTAGATTCCCTCATATTCCATAAAACCCATTGGATAAGTTAGTGGCCGCCCTGTTTGGATCGTATAGAAGCCACTGAAATGAATACTACGACCCAAATCGTAGGACAGGCTGCTTTTGAGCACATGGGGAATGTCAAAATTGGCTACATATTCCTTTCCTTTATTGATACCATTAATCTTCCTGAAAGACCTCGACCAGCTATAGAGCAGGCTACCGGACAAATTCCCAATACGTTGGTTTATGGACAATTCCACCCCATAAGCCCGCCCCTTTCCCTGCCGCAATTGCGTTTCAATAAAAGGATTGAGAATTAACTGCGCATGGTCAATCAACTCCACTTGATTTTCCATTTTTTTCCAATAGCCCTCCAATCCGATATTGCCTTTATATAACAACCTATTAACACGAAAAGAAAGCACATCTACATACTGCGGTTTTATATTTGGCCCAGCCGGCACCCATGCTTCCAAGGAAGAGAATGCAAGTTCATCATTTTGTAAGAGTTGTAAGTACTGATAGTTTCTATTGTACCCCAGACGAACGGCATAATTTGCACCTAACTTATATTGCAAAGAAAGCCGTGGCTCTACCCCATAATATGCTTTCCTCTTCTCCGCGTCATTTGCCAATGGTTTGGACTGTCCAGTACCAAGGAGATAATAACGGCCAAACGAAGTATTAAAGAAAGCATTTATCCGCGTACCAGCAATAATCCGGAATGCCGAATCCACTTTCCAGTTGAACGAGATATAGCCAGCGTAGTCAAAGGCCTTTGCCCGAAAAATATTGTCCTCGTTATTATTATTTATAGGAGATATCTCTCCTGGCTTAAAACGATGCAATATGCCCTGCAGACCAAAATCCAAGGTATGGTCCAAACCAATAAAATAACTAAAATCCGATTTCAGGCTGAAATCACGTATTCGAGTCAGCCAAATTTGATTATCAGGTGATTCAGGTTTGCTGATATCCAATTTGTTATGATAATCACTGAATATCGCAGAGAGGTTCATAAATAATCGGGCACTATGTACGTGGTTCCAACGCAAGGTGGAGGTCCAATTTCCCCAGCGATTGGTATTTTTTCGGGGGGAAACAACCTTATCCTGACCATAATACCCCGATAAATAGATACGATTTCTATTGTCAAGCGTATAATTCAACTTGATGTTATAATCGCTATAGTCCCCTTTTACATTAAACAAGCGATAATCCGTATTCAACGCGTTTGATAGACTCGTTCGTGCAGTGGCAACAAAAGCTCCTTTGCCTTTTTTAACGAAAGGTCCCTCAGCGCCTATTCGCCCGATGAGCAAACTTGCGCCACCAAAAACATGGAAGTTATTCGCATCGCCGTCTCTTGTGCTCATATCCATAATAGCAGAAAGCCGTCCACCTAAATTTGCAGGAAGTGCATCCTTATATACCTGGGTATTTTTTAAGATATCCGAATTGAAAACAGATGTCAAACCGAATAGATGCGATGGATTATAGACCACCGCCTCATCAAGCAGTATCAAGTTCTGATCTTTACCGCTACCTCTTACAAATAAATTACTCCCGCCTTCAGTCAGTCCATTAATACCGTTTTGCATCTGCAAAACCTTCATAATATCTGCCTCCCCCTTATAAAAGGCATTTCTACGCGCGCGGGGCCAATTGACTTTATCCGTAAAATGACCTGTATGTTGAACCTGCGTGGATGAATCTATATCCACTATAACCTCTTTTAAGTTCAAATCCGCAGCGGCAAGTTTAACGAGTAAATAACCATCCTCCAATTGAGAACTTAACCGAATAGATCGGGGCTTATATCCCAAATAACTGACAAAACAGCTATAATCATCCTGAGGAAGAGTAAGCGAATAAAATCCATATTTGTTACTTAAACTGCTTTTGTTCTTTTCGGGGATTATTAAAGTGGCACCAATCAGACTTTCTCCGGTCAAACTGTCCACAACCCTTCCTTTGATGGTGAAAGTTTTATCTTCAGGATAAAAAATCAATGCCCTATTGATCACTGTAAAACCAATTTTCGAGCCCTTCAGCAAATAGTCAAGGACATCTTCCAGACTAGATTTGTTGAAGTTCCTACCATAAATAATATTCCTGTTAAAGATCTGCTCGTCATAAGACATGGACACCTCATAATCTTTATGAATTTCCGTCAAAATCTGAATAATCTCCTTATTTTTAGTATCAATGGAAACCTTTATATCCGAAAGACTGCTTTGGCTAAATGATTTTAAACACGTGAAAATAAGTAGCCCGAAAAAAAAGAGAAAACGAAATAGAACTACACCCTTCATTGCAATAATCCCAAGCTCCTATTCGTAGATATTGTATCCTTTTTTACTCGATTTCCATTTCACATTTAAAGTCTTGGAAAGGATCTGCACAATTTCACTTAGTGATTGACCATCGAAATACATGCTGAGCTTCCGCGCTTTCAAATTATCACCAACCACAACAATATTAGTTTGAAAACGCTTTTCAAGATCCGAACAGATACTGTCCAGGCGCTCGTTGGAGTAACTGAGTTTCTGTGCTACTTTATAGACTTTGTCTAACTCATCGACGTTAACTTTTGATAGTGCAGCGGTCTCTTTTTTAAAGAAGCCCTTCTCGTTCTTTTGCAGGATAAGTTCTTTTGCTGCATCTCCTTTTCCATTACTCAAAGCCACAGTACCTTCTTTCACCAGCACCTCTACACCCCCTGCTAATAAATTAATTTCAAAAGATGTACCGATATCACGCACATAATTATTTGCCAGTTCGACCACGAAAGAAGAAGTTCGCACATGCTTTACGTCAAAAAGTGCCTTCCCCTTCTTTAATGCAACAACCCGCTGCCGATTAAATGTGCGTTTATTAAACGAAGCCTCTGCCCCTGCATGCAATACCATTACGGAACTGTCGGGCAGCAATATATGCTCCTGTCCGGCTATCCCATATAATTGGATCTCATATCCCATCCAGCGGTCAAAGTTCAGATAGCAGACAAAACCAACTATCAACAATACGGCTGCAACCACAAATTTCATCCAGGGTTGCAATATCGTACCGATTGGTATAGAGATCTCTTGGTCCTGGACAATGGCTTCTTTATCCAGTTGTAGTTTAAACTTATTCCATTGACTATTGGTATCTACATTTTTATAGAGTTCCAATGCAATAAAGTCATCGGATATCGTTCTGATTTCATCATATAATCGATGGTTCTCCGTATCTTCAGAAATCCAACGTTCAAGTAACACCCCTTCCCTTTTGGAAATAGTCCCATCCATCTCTTTCTGAATCAAGTCATAAGGAATAAATCTTGAAGTATTGTTTTCTTCCATATCTATAAGATAATAAACTGAACAAAAAGTCCCAATGAAAAAAAGAAAGAGCCGATTAGCAGCAACAGAAATGTATTTTGCTTGGCCAAAGCCACCCGAATTTTATCGTAAGCAATCGTCAGATGATTTTTTACGGTTTTAATGGAAATTCCCAATTGATCCGCGATTTCCTGTTGTTTCATCTTATCATACTTACTCATCAGAACGATTTTTCGACACTGTGGAGGTAAACTCTCCAGAATACTTTCAATCATCAGCAGTTTAGATTCATATAGCGTAGCGAGATCGGCCTGATCTTCATCGTCTGTCAGATCCAAATCTTTGATATAATCATTATTTCGATCCAGTAAGCGCTGGTTCTTTTTGAGTTGAGTAAGTGAAAGGTTGATCACACTACGTGACAGGTAGGCTCCTAATGATTGATTAATAGTTAGCTTGCTGGCATTTTCCCATAACGTCATAAATACATCATTGGCCAATTCCTCGGCGATTGTTTCATCTCTCACGTACCGAAAAGATAAGATATATAATTTACGGAAATAGGCTTTATAAATAGCCTCAAAAGCATCTTTATCTTTCTGAACTATCTTCTTAAGCTGGTCAACGTCGTTTGACATAGGACTTCGGTAACGCTAATAATAATCGTGTGTAAAAGTAATCAATTTCATGAAATTCAGCTATTCTTATGGAAATGAAAAAATAAAAGTTCCTTACCCTTCAATCGAAGTATAGCTCAAGGCAACACTCTAACTAACAAGAAGATTTCTTCTTCCTAACACTCCTTCCTTAGACGGAAAAACAGAAAGCTATGCTACAACAACCATCTTTACTCCATTTTCACTATCTTCGTCTTATGGCGAATCAATTGCAATTTGAACATTCACCGTACCTTAAGCAGCACGCACACAATCCGGTAGATTGGATGCCCTGGGGGCCGGAAGCTTTAAAAAAAGCAAAAGACGAAAATAAACTGATTATCGTAAGCATTGGCTACTCCGCTTGCCATTGGTGCCATGTGATGGAGCGCGAAAGTTTCGAAAACTCTGCCATCGCCCAGACCATGAATAAATTCTTTGTCTCGATCAAAATCGATCGTGAAGAACGCCCCGACATTGACCAAGTTTATATGTTAGCTGTCCAATTGATGACGAATGCGGGCGGATGGCCTTTGAACTGTATCTGTTTACCAGATGGTCGCCCGATTTATGGCGGCACCTATTTTAAACCGCACGACTGGCAAAACATCCTGTTACAAATTGCTCAAATGTGGGAAGAGAAACCCGAAGTCGCGTTCGAGTATGCCGAAAAGTTAAACAACGGTATTCAAAGGGCTGAAAAACTACCTATCCACTCCATTCCAGATCAGTATAGTAGGGAAGACTTACTGGAAATTGTAACACCATGGACCGAAACTTTCGATAAAAAAGAAGGCGGTTATCAAAGAGCACCAAAATTTCCACTACCAAACAATTGGCTGTTTTTTCTAAAATATGGGGTGCTCTCAGATGATAAAGAGATCTTGAACCACGTGCATTTTACATTGAAAAAAATCGGATCTGGCGGTATATATGACCAGATTGGCGGTGGCTTTGCACGGTACTCAGTCGATCACTACTGGCATATCCCCCATTTTGAAAAAATGCTCTATGACAACGGGCAATTGCTATCCTTATATGCGGAAGCTTATCAGCAAAACCGCGATCCATTCTATAAACGAATTATCGAAGAAACGATTGCTTGGGCCGAACGGGAGATGCTTGCCTCCAATCATGGTTTCTACAGCGCACTTGATGCCGACAGTGAAGGTGTTGAAGGAAAATACTATGCATTTTCCAAAGCTGAATTTGATAGCGTACTGGGCAAAGACGCTGGCTTATTTAGTCAATACTTTAATATTACAGAATCGGGAAACTGGGAGGAAGAGCAAACGAATATTCCTATTTGCGCCATAAATGCAGATCAGTTAGCTGCAAAGGTCAATATGTCAGCTGACGAATGGGCAGAGTTTCTAAAAGATTCAAAGAAAAAATTATACGACTTTCGCGAAAAAAGAGTACGCCCGGGACTGGACCATAAACAATTGACTTCTTGGAATGCCTTATTCTTAAAAGGACTCGTAGATGCCTACACCAGTCTGGACAACATACATTTTCTGGAACTAGCTTTGAATAATGCACAATTTATATGTAATGAACTTATCCAAAACAATGGGCAATTATTGCATCAGCCAAAAGATAAAAATAGAGCGATTGCAGGCTTCCTCGATGATTATGCATTCACGGTTGAAGCGTTCATAGTATTGTATGAGGCTACATTTGACTTCAATTGGTTAACCAAAGCAAGACAGCTTGCTGACAAAGCTATTGTCTTATTTTACGATGGATCGCAAAAAACTTTTTATTATACATCGTCGGAAGCGGAGCAACTCATCGCGCGAAAAAGCGAAATCATGGATAATGTAATCCCATCTTCTTTATCAACCATGACCCGTCAACTGAAACGTCTAGGTCTGCTTTTTGATGATGAAAATTATATCGCCATATCAGACCAATTGTTGGCGAATGTATTCCCTCAAATCAAGACTTATGGTTCAGCCTATTCAAATTGGGCAATATTATTGCTAGAAGAAAGGTATGGAATCAATGAAATTGCATTGACGGGTAATCAAGCGATGGCTTTTAAACATGAGCTCGATCAATATTATATTCCAAATAAAATTGTTCTTGGCGGTACAGAAGAAAATCTTCCACTTCTAAAACATAGGGTTGGAAAGGAGACAAAAGCTTATCTTTGTAAAAATAGGACCTGCAGTCTGCCTCAGGATTCAATAAAAGCGTTAATAAATTATATTTAATAAACGGTAGCCTCGGCTTCCAAAAATCAAAATCAGATGGCTATAAAAGCAAACGACGTCGTAGCATTGACGTACAGACTTCACACAGTAGAAAACGGTGAAAAAGTTTTCGTTGAAGAAACAACTGCAGAACAACCTTTAGATTTCTTATATGGTGTAGGTATGATGTTGCCTAAATTTGAAGAAAACATCGCAGATTTAAACATTGGTGATAAAATTTCATTTGAATTGGCACCTGATGATGCTTACGGTCAAAAAGACGAAAGAGCATTTGCACAGTTGCCAGTAGATATGTTCAAAGAAACAGGATTACCTCCAGTGGGAGAAGTATTACCTTTGCAAGACAACCAAGGAAACCAATTCCGCGCTGTGGTAGCTGAAGTTACTCCAGAAATTGTTGTTGCTGACTTAAACCACCCAATGGCTGGTAAAACATTAAATTTCGATATCGAAATCTTAACTGTACGTCCTGCTACTGAAGAAGAATTGTCTCATGGACACTCACATGGTGTAGACGGTACACAAGGTCACTAATCGTGGCCTTGATAAATGCATAAAATAGGGCGCCAAAATGGCGCCCTATTTTATTTATAACTTTTTAAAAATTATCCTGTCTCCAAACACAATCGATATGCTGACATTTGCGGAAAAAGTAGTTTTATTTAATAAACAACTTCATTATAAGGGAAACCTACCTTCAGGGTTCAATGTCATTAATCCCTACCTCGATAATCCCGAGACATTGGTGGTGATGGAACAGTTTTACCAAAAATTTTACCAGGATAACTTACAAAGAAAATTCATTATAGGCATTAATCCGAGCAGACATGGCGCAGGAGTAACGGGTGTTCCTTTTACCGACACGAAAAGATTAGCTAGCGCATGTGGAATAAAAATGCATTCAGCACATACCCATGAAATATCCTCTGTTTTCATATACGATATGATCGAAGCCTATGGAGGACCAAGTATTTTCTACAAACAGTTTTATATCAATTCACCTTTTCCACTGGCAATTGTCCGTGAGACAAATCCCAACAACTGGATCAATGCAAACTACTATGACGATAAGCAGCTTTTTGAAATGGTGAAGCCATTTATGGTTGAATCCCTAAAACAACATATCGCTATGGGGCTCGAAACAGAGGAAGTATTTGTCCTTGGAAAGAAAAACGCAACCTTCCTCGCAAAAATCAACAAAGAAGAGAAATTATTTGGAGAGATGATTATTCTGGATCATCCCCGCTATATCCAACAATATAAATCAAAGGACAAACAACACTATATTGACAATTATATCCGATTATTAAGTGGACTATAAAATATGGATAAACATGTTAATTAACTGATAAACAAAATCTGTTGTGTTAATAAGTAGTATCAGCTTTTAAGAAGATATTTGCTTTTATATAATCTCCATTGTAAATTCATATCAATAGGTAACCTATATACTGTTTTACCGTTATTATTTTTAATCAGAGAGTCCGTGTTCTATACGCTATTTCATTCTCCTTCGACAATTATTCGAGGCCTCTTCGGGCCTTATTCGTACTTGCTAGCACATAAGAGTGTTTTCCAACAGCCTTGCTACCGCCTTATCTCCGAGTCTAACTCGGACTCACCACGGACTCATGTCGCGCTCACCACAGATTCATCTCGACTAGGGGGTGGAGTGGTATCGAAGCAGATACGATGCTGCATCGAACCTCCATTGAACCTCCATTGAAGCAGCAGTTTTAAACCCATACCAAATTCGAAAAAGATCCTTACCCGTGTCACTAATAAAAATAGCCAATGCAATTTTCATAATAGGCTTTTACTAGCTATTATGAATTTAATAATTGTTGGCAAAAGCCAATTTCAAATCTCCCAAAAATAAACAATTATTTGGCTTTCAGTATTTTAATTTGCAAATTCAAAATATGGCTATACTAGAGAACGGAAATCTAAAAGGCTTGGTTGGAAACCTTGTCTTTCGAAAATCAAATGAAAAAACTATTGTGCAGACTGCCCCAGGACGTAAAACAAAACAAACGAAGGGCACAAAATCAGCTGCTACAGATTTTGGTCATGCGAGTACTGCAGGATCCCGCATACGACATGTAATGGGAGAAGTTCACCTCAAATTGCACGATAGCAATATGCACAATCGCCTCATCAATCAGTTGAAAAGAGTCACCCGCCCAAATAGAGCGCCTCTGGGTGAAAAGACGATTCGAGGCGGAAATATCGATCGGATAGTAAACTTTCAATTCAACGACAAATGCCATATGCATGACTACATGCATTTTGATCCAGAAATAAAATTGTTGGATAAAAAACAAATTGCCATAAAGTTCCCAAAATTTGACATGCAAAACGATATTCATCGTCCAAAATACTGTAATCTCATGAAGATAAATCTGATGATTGTCGTATTTAATTTCGAAAAACAGATCTATGTCCGTAGCCACAAACACCAAATTCCGTTGAGCTTACAGGCAGATCCTAGAACTGTTGAATTGGAAGAATTACGATTTGATGTGAACGATCGAGATGCTGAGACCGTACTTATTGGAATGAATATCGAATACTATGAAAGATTTCGCGAAGATTATGCCCTGCTAAATAGTAAAGATCTGCATCCTGCGGCAATTGTCGGTGCATTTATTATTGAATTTTAAAAGCAAAATATAGACATAGGCACTATAGAGAAAGAAATACCTTAATTGTTTATTATTGATATCACCAAAGAGGCGATTCGATTAAACACGCTATTACAATTTCTCAATCTCCTCAATTGACAATCCTATAATATCAGCTATGACCTTGGAATCAAAACCGCTCTTCAACATCTTTAAGGCTGAGATTCGCTTCTCAGCTTCAGCCTTCGCTCGTTCCTCTTGCCGACCTTTTTCTATTCCCTTTTCCATGCCTTTTTTAATGCCTTTTTCCATGCCTATACGTTCCGCTGTAAGGCGAATGCTTTCCGCATCTCTTTTATCCTTAAGGCTCAATTCATATGCTTTCATATCTTCTGAATTTAGATTTGACACCTCTCCTATGTCAAAGATAAGACCAAAGACACGCTTATCCAAAAATTTCGGTATTTCATTGAGTTTAGACATATCTTTGAAAAGATAAAGCCACATGTCCATAAAACTTTTTATCTCAACCTCCTCTTTGCGAAAATTAGGCAAACAAAGAAGTTTAAAGCCTAACTTATCGTAAAACTGTTCACCTTTCTCACGATCACAAAGTACCACATCATAATAGTATCGATCATTATCAATGTTATCCAATGCAAAATTAAGAATACCAATGAAATAAACTTCTGGTAACTCATAGGTATTTCCGCTATGTCCGCGTGGAACTAATGTATGTATAAGACGCGAGCTGTAATAAACCATACGATCACGGAAAAAATCTTGGGGAAGTTGTTGCATTTCGATAATGAAATGACTATTGTCATCACTGGTACAATAGAGGTCAAAAATGACTTTACGATTGTGTTCCTGTTCACCACTACGCTCTGTGGGACGATATTCCAGATCGCGAATAACTTTTTCCCCAGCAAATAGGCCGTTAAAGGAAATGGATCAGATTTTCTTTACCACTTCTTGGGCCAAAGTACAGTTTCATGCCAAAATCGGTACACATATCCACATATTTGCCCAATGAAAGGCGACTATGCAGGCTTCTAGCAACTTCAATAGATGCTCATAAGTTTTTAGCGGAGTATCATCTACGGTCCATTCATATAAACTTTCATTTCTCGCTATACATTCTTTGTAATCATCAAAAAGATTCAGCCAAGACGATAAATCCATTTGCAAAAAAAAATTCTGAAAGGCACCGTGAAGTTTTGCACCTCTTCTCGGTTTAACTGGGTAAAGTTATAATCGAAATGTGCCAAATGATGATTGAGCTTTTCGTCATCCTGATGCCGATATTTTTTCAAACAGCGATAAGGGTTTTTTAGCCATTTAATATCTATCCATTCTTCTTCATAGTTCAACCGCTTTTTATGGTGTAAAAAATAGTGACATCCCTTAACGAGCAGAATAAGTTTATCTAAAGTCGTCGTTAATTGACGCTGCTCTTCATCCGTTTTTTGAGATCTGGATGTTAGTTCTTGGAATAAATTCCATAGTCTTTCGCGAAACGACTCAAAGCTTTCAAACTCAAAAGCCTCTACTATTCCGCCCTCTAAGAAGAACCACTGGGGCTCTAATTCACATTCCGGATTTTTGAGATATAAATTGTCCATAATATTACATTTTATTTTCTACCTTATCAGCGATATTGATTTGTTTTAGTGTTTCCGCTTAGCCTTTAGTTAACCAAACATTTGATTGATCTGCTTTTTGGAATACATAGGCAGTCCATATTCGCAAGCAAGAAAAAATTTATTAGCAGCCTCCGTTGTTTAGCAGTAGCTGAGTTATGATGGGAATAGCTTAACATCCACATAAAGTCGTTTAACAGTTTTTCTACTTTAACATGGAGTATCGCACATAACATTCTGAGATTACTTGGAATATCCAATTTGAGGTCTCTAACCTTTGAACCATACATTTCGTCGATTTCGGCATACTTATGATACATGTCTACCGTTACCTTTCTTCTTCATATCAAGTCTATTTTGATTTGCACAAATAAACACATCTCTATCTACGTACCGAACCAAAACCACTTGTAAAATACCTAGCATAGTTTGTATCACACTAGGATTTCTTGTTTTGTACCATCTAAAGATATTTCGTATCTTAAACACTTAATATTTGCTAACTTTGGATTTATGAGTACAACCAGCACCACAAACCATATAGGAAGAAAAATCTGTCGTATCCGCGAACTTAGGGGAATGAAACAAGAAGCTTTAGCATTCGAATTAGGTGTAAGTCAACAAGCTGTATCCAATATGGAACGTAGTCCTGAGATAGAAGTAAGTGTATTGGCTCAGGTAGCGGCAGCATTAGGCGTTACGCCAGAAGCCATTGAGAATTTTGATGAAGAAGCAGTGTTTAATATTATAAATAACACTTTTACAAGCCACGACACATCTACACTAAATGCAATAAATATACATCCGAACTTTAATCCGCTTGATAAACTCATCGAAGCATATGAAGAAAATAAAAGGCTCTACGAACGCCTTTTAGAAGCCGAAAAAGCTAAGGTGGAGTATTTAGAAAGGCTGCTAAAGAATCAATAATCCATTATCTAAAGCGATTTGATATGGAATGTTATCAGACGGAATTAATGATATAAATCCACGAAGTTTATGAAAAGCGGAGAATAAGCAGTTTATTCTCCGCTTTTTTGCGATAAATAACCCACATATTTACCGCATATACTTTAGAGATCGATGAAAATTAATTGCTAAACAATTTCAGCCTGATTAAAAAGTTTAGAAATAAATATTATTTCAGACTCTCCAATCTACTATAGACCATTGCCTTAAAAGTTCGTTGATGGCTCGACCACGCGTCTGGCTTGAACAATATCTTAATGACATCGCTTTCATAATTATCGGTTATCTTGAGAATCAGTTGTTCAAGTGCGGATGGATCCGTACGATAATCAATCTGTACATTAGCTGCGATAGCACGCAAGAATCTTAGCTTATCGTGGGCATAAAGATATTTCCAAAATTTCAGCAGTACAGAAGGACGAACACGATAATCTATCACCTCAAGCATTTTTTTATAATTCTTTTCATATTCCAATATCCTGAAATACAGCTCATCATACCCTGCATATTCCATATTATTGCGAAGCATACTCAATGTCCTCGTCCTAAATTTCTTATTGAGCTCTTCATCGTTGGAATGATCCATGATAAAAACGTAATCAACAATATTCGGAGCACTTGAAAATTTTTCCATTTTAATAGAGGCAAGCTTGCTAAAATCTCCACTATTCGCGTATATGTCCTCTAAAATCTCCAAAAAAGGATCATTATAAGTTGAATTTACATTGCCAGCGATCACCCTGTTGCAATAATCAATCGCTTTGTTGGGATCATGACCTCTTATTGCTTCTATTAATTTCAAATTATACTTAGCTTCCCATTGGCGGGGTACAAAATAATCAGCACTGTCGTCAAACATATTATTCTCAAGCAATACATCTAAAAAGAAGCTATCAACCGCTACGGACATGTGATAGCGCCCTTCTAACAGGGAGATGATCAGATCTTTTATTTTGTCGGCCAGTAAACGTTTCCGTTCTATGGAAGAACTTTCATAGATCTGTATAAACAACTCCAACATACCCCCCTGTGCGTTTTCCGCCGCCCACATTTTATCCCAATACGCATTGGTCAATGCGACCCACTGTATGTCAGAATCAACATGAGCAATGATTCCAGCGATTTTCAAATTTCCGGTTTCAATAAACTTTCTAAAACGCGTACCGGTATAGAAAACGCTATATTCAAGATCTAAAACAGTATTGTAGACTGCCGACAACAGATGGATGATCTTTTCATTTCCTATATTCAAGGCTAAATACTCCCAAAAAGGCTCAAGTGCCTTTTCCCATAATTGTACTATTTTTTTAACTTCTGACGCTTCTATCTTCTTCCGCTTGCCTACTACTGAAACAACAGTATCTTTTAAAATCTTAGCGACATCTGTCTCTTTATATTCCTGCTTATTTTTCCCGAATTTCATCAGAAACTGTAATTCAATATCTTTATTGGATTTGAAAAGCTCCAACAGCCAGGAGGCTAACACTTCCTGTTCTAACATGAGTAGTAGTTGTTCACTTTCCTTCACCTTCTTTCCCTTGGCTGGCTTACTGCTTTTTTTCGTAGCTGAAGGGCTCTCCTTTTCTGACGAGAGCATCAGAAGTATGGCGATCTGATGTATACAATAACTATCCCTACGCCCACAGTCGCAAGAATGACCGACAACAACTTCTTTATCCAACTGGACATTAATATCATAAGATTCCTCCCCCTCATCTACATAAGCCACAAAATTTCCTTTTACCTCAACTTCTTCCAATTCACGAACGATGAGTTTTTTAGCTTGTGTAAGCTTAGTTTCACTCTGTTTAGCTAAGATCTGTGCTATTCTCATTTTGATTTTTATTTCTACCCAACTAGTTATTGCTATCACCTGTCACCGACATACCATCGCTCATTCCAACCGTCTTAGTGCGCGCATACTAATTTATATTCTCTTTCTCCCATAGACATATAGGACAGTAAGCTTCTTAAAGTTTTGTCGCCCGTAACATTTCCCTTTTTCCAGGTGCGCCGGGAGCCTTCTCAATAGAAAAGCCCAAAGATTTCATACTACGTTTAAGATTACCCGTAATCGCATAAGTCACAAAGACTCCCCCCGGTTTAACAAATTGCGCGACATGTGCTAATGCCGCATCGTTCCACATTTCGGGCTGATGTATGGCAGCAAAAGCATCAAAATACACGACGTCAAATTGTTTTTCTGTTTGAAAATCCATCAATAAAGTATGAGCAATAGTGAGTCGTAAACGTTCATGAACTTGCACCTCCTGCTGCAATGCTACTTCATAGCAATTCAGGTAAGCTGACCACACAGTTGGATTCACGGTCTCGTTATATCCTGTCTCGGCAATGGTCGTAAGTGGCAAAGGGAAACCTTCAATTCCTACATAGTCTATCTGAAATGGCCTGTCCCGAATGAAATCGGCTGTCTGAAGAAAGTTAAGTCCGGTACCAAATCCTACTTCCAGGATAGCAACATCCGAAGCCCCTGTCTTTTGCACATAGTGATCCAAACCTGTTTTGATAAAAACATGCTTACTTTCCTGTACGGCCCCATGCGTTGAATGATAACATTCGCCGATCTCGGCATTGTACAATGTCTTCGAGCCATCTCCGGTCGTTACAAAATTCATTTTTCTCATACTCATTATTAAAAATCTAATAACCTTATCTCCCTCCCCCAACAAGACATCAATAAGGTCTTCATGAATCTTCGGACACACTCGACACAAAACGCCTCCATATTCCACCTTTCTCCCTGCAACCGCGACGGTATGCTATCAGAAGATTCGTTCAAAGATAAAAAGCCAGTTCGAATAAACTCCAATTAATCTTTATCAAAGCGTAAAATGAAAATAATGGATAAAAAGATTATTTTAGCGCCGTAAACACGAAACAATCACTGAACCTAATGGCATACTCGGCAAAAACTTTTATACAGAACTACGGCAGCATCTTACTGCTGCTTCTTGGCATCAGTATCGGAAGTTTAATTGGCATCTTTTTCCCACATTTTGTGGATAACCTTAAGCCAATTGGGGATATCTTTCTAAACCTGCTCTTCGTCAGTGTTATACCCTTGGTCTTTTTCGCAATAGCTTCATCTGTCGCCAATATTGAAGGTGACAGTGTGTTGGGCAGAATTATTGGCATGATGTCATTCGTATTTGTTCTCGGTATTGTCGTTGCAGGAGTATCGACCATATTCTTCCTCTACCTATTTCCCGTAGACGCTCCGCTCGCCATCGAACAGGCAAACAATATCATGGATACAGCCATTCATGATTCCTGGGGTGAAAAAATGGTTCGATTCCTGACTGTTAGTGAATTTTCCAGTCTCTTATCCCGGCAGAATATGCTTGCCTTTGTGATATTCTCATTTTTAGTAGGCATCGCCACACGCAGATCTGGCGCTTCCGCTGATATATTCCGAAAATTCATCAACTCCGGAAATGCCGTCATGGGCAATTTACTGGTCATGGTCATGAAACTGGCTCCGATAGGTCTCGGCGCTTACTTTGCCTATCAAGTCGGTACCCTTGGCCCACAGCTGTTTGGCTTCTATGCCAAACCCATTGGCCTCTATTATATCTTTGGGGTACTCTACTTCTTCATAGTATTTAGTGTTTTTGCCTTTCTTGCATCTGGGCTCAAAGGTGTCAAACGCTATTGGAAAAACAATATTTTACCTTCGCTGACTGCCCTCAGCAGCTGCAGCAGTCTTGCGACCATGCCGGCCAACTTACTGGCAGCAAAACAAATTGGCATACCCGATACGGTAGCCAGCGTCGTCATCCCTTTGGGCACGACCTTACATAAACATGGTTCCGCCATCGCCTGTATCTTTAAAATTTACATTGCGCTGCTGTTGAGTGGACAAGAGTTCTTTGAACCAAGCAATATGATCATGGCGGTGGGGATCACTTTGTTGGTCAGCATCGTTGCCGGCGGTATTCCAAACGGGGGATATATCGGTGAGATGCTCATCATATCGGTTTATCAAATGCCGACTGAGGTCATTCCTTCAATTATGATCATTGCGACATTGGTAGATCCGTTGGCGACGATGCTCAACGCGACCGGCGATACGGTCGCGGCAATGCTTACTACTCGGCTAATCGGACAAAAATTGGCAGATCCTGTAGTAGCAAATCAGGTTTAAAACCTGAAAATACAAGTTATTCAGCCCAAGGTCAGTCCATGGGTTAATATCAGTGGAAATGGTCTTTGCCAAATGCACTAAAAGCGGTAGGCAAAGAATAACTGTCCGTATTGATGTCGATGGAATACAGACTTAAGCTCCTTGGAATTGAAAATATAATTAATGCCGTAATTAACCTTATGGTCAGACCAGTTGAATCCGACGCGATGACTGAGCATCCAAGGTTCAATCTGATATAATCCACCAATCGGATCATCTTTCCCCATTCCCCCTTGTATAGTGGAATTATAAAAAACCCGCGTCAAACTAGGCTGATAGACAAAATACCATTCCTTTTCGTTGTTACTTCTGGCCTGCGTCAGATGTCCACGGGTAAAGGTCGAAGCATGGTACGATTTGAGTTTACCTGCACGTATCGGAATTCCTGCCTCGATATTGGTGTTGTTCATGCCCAGCACACCTCTTCCCATCACGCCAAGATCGAAGGACTGCGAATCATTCCGGTAAATTCCTTTAAGATATTTAGCCTGCATATCCACACCAAATGCATTGCGCAACTCCGTTTCCCAACCTGTGGCCTCATACAGTCCAAAAAGATGATGAATAAACTTCTGTGCTTCTTCACCATACGATCTGGAGCCGATTTGCCCAAATTCCACCTTTACTTCTATAACTTGATCCGCCTTTAGAAACCGCGTTGCACCTGCGCTTAAATAAAGGTAACCTGCAAAAGGCCGGTCATATGTCCTATTTTGCCGACGATAGTCCAGCATGCTAACACCGTTATAGATTCGTTGTCCAAGTTCAAAGTCCAATACAGTATTGGAGATCTCCGCGTTGCTCCCATTCCGTATTGCCACGCGATAATTGACATTGATACCATTCGTATAATACCTATCCTGCCCCACCAAGAGGTAAACATCATTATCGTTTTGAATGGAAAGTTCCTGATTACGGAATTTCACCTGCCCAAACACAAGAAAACACGAAGATAAAAGGGGCAACAGGAGCCCTAAGGATCGCAAACCAACACTCATATTAACAGGCAATTGTAAAATTCACGCGAAATCATTGGAACCAAAAAAGCAAATCATACATCAAATTATTGAAAAGCATTGGTATACGTCATATTTTTCAAACTAATTTAAACTATTTAGAATAGATATAAATAATATGGAAAAGTTGCATTATTCCTTTCTTAGCGAATCTATTTGTAATTTTGCATTCGATTAGGTGTCAAATGTAAGAAATTCGGGATTTTTATAAGAAGTAATCTAAATATTTTACCCAGTTAACATCGTCACCAAGAACAACGAAACCGAGTGAAACGATTTATGTTTTCGATGGAATCAAACACTTATAAATAAGTAAATACAATGAAAAAAAGTTCAATTATTCTAATCGCTATCATCGCTGTCGCCATTGCCATGATACTTGTTATCTACACCGATTCAAGTACGTATTCGACATTTACCGAAGCTAAGGAAAAGAAAACCGAACTGTACGTGGTAGGTCAATTAAATAAGGAAAAAGCGCTTCATTATGACCCTAAGACCGACGCCAACAGATTCTCGTTTTTCATGTACGACAATGATGGTACAGAGTGTGAAGTGATTTTTAAGGGTGCCAAACCTCAGGATATTGAACGTTCAGAGCAAATTGTATTGACCGGTAAAATGGATGGAAATGTGTTTAGGGCAAGTAAGATCTTAATGAAATGTCCGTCAAAATATAACGATAAATCGGTCGTTACCGAGATCAATGCGACTGCTTTCAATAATTAATTCGTAAAATCAATTTTCAATGGACGTTAATTACGTTGGTGAGCACCTGCTACCCGGGCAGATCGGACAGTTCTTTATTGTTCTTTCTTTTGGTGCCGCACTTTTATCTTGTATCGCTTATTTTTTCGCGACTAAAACTCCTGAAGAAACTTCATGGAAAAAAATTGCTCGCATCGCATTCTGGGTTAATGCTGTCTCAGTCGTAGCTGTCGGCGCAACTTTATTTTATATTATTTACAATCACTATTTTGAATATAATTACGCTTTTGCACACTCTTCGAGAGACTTACCGACTTATTATATCATTTCCAGTTTCTGGGAAGGGCAGGAAGGAAGCTTTTGGCTATGGACATTCTGGCAAACCGTATTAGGCGCAGTATTACTATTTAAAGCCAAAAGCTGGGAAACGTCCGTCATGACCTTCGTGATGTTGTGTCAGGCATTTTTAGCCTCGATGATTATAGGGATTGAGTTACTGGGTTTACGCATCGGAAGCTCTCCATTTATCCTCCTGCGCGATGCAATGGATTTCCCTATCCTAAAGGAAGCAAACTATTTGTCCCTACTTAAAGACGGTAATGGTCTAAACCCTTTGTTGCAGAACTACTGGATGGTAATTCACCCGCCTACACTGTTCCTTGGCTTTGCTTCTATGATTGTTCCTTTTGCTTATGCAACGGGCGCCCTTTGGACCAAACGTTACAAGGAATGGATCAATGCTGCACTTCCCTGGGCACTATTTGCTGTGATGATTTTAGGAGCTGGTATTATCATGGGTTCATTCTGGGCTTACGAAGCACTTAACTTCGGCGGCTTCTGGGCTTGGGATCCCGTAGAAAATGCATCCATTATTCCATGGTTTACGTTGATTGCAGCGGTACACGTCATGGTCGCTTACAAAAATTCTGGCCATTCTTACTTCACCGCTACTTTTTTAGCGATGATCAGCTTTGTACTGGTGATTTATGCCTCTTACCTCACGCGAAGTGGTGTTCTCGGAGAAACTTCAGTACACTCTTTTACCGATTTGGGAATGAGTGGACAACTGATTTTGTTCAATGTCGTATTTTTAGTTATCATGGTGGTATTTCTGACAGTTAAAAAGAAAGAAATGCCGATAACAGAAAAGGATGAGGATATCTATTCAAGAGAATTCTGGATGTTTATCGGCGCTTTGGTATTAACTGTTGCTTGTGCACAGATCATCGCTTCAACATCAATTCCGGTATTTAACAAGATCTTTGGAACCAAAGTAGCCCCGCCTTTAGATCCGATACAACATTATAACAAATGGCAATCAGGCTTTGCTGTTATCGTTATGATCCTAACCGGATTTACGCAATTTTTAAAATATAAACGTACCGACAGCCGCAAGTTTTTGGCGTCTACTGTGGCATCATTGGTCGTGTCTCTTATATTAACCGCTGGTGTAGTTTATTTGACGAAGACCTATACCAACCTGATCTATATTTTAATCACCTTCGCAAGTATTTTCTGTATTTTGGCTAATATCCGCGTATTGGGAGATGCTGTCAAAGGTAAATGGAAGCTTGCGGGCTCTTCCGTAGCGCATATTGGTTTCGGACTTTTGCTGATCGGTGCCATGATCGCTGCAGCAACCAACGAGGTCATTTCTGTTAACAATACAGGATACATCGCTGTATCAGGGTTTGACAAAGTTGAGAAACCCGGCGAAAATTTATTCTTGACCGAGGGTGAACCGGTACAGATGGGCGAATACAAAATCACCTATATCGGCGACAGCATCGTTGCTCCAAATACGTTTTATAAAATAAAATATGAACGAATCGACGAAGAAACGGGAAAAGTAAAGGAGCAATTCGTTCTGCAACCTTTTGCTCAAAACAATGCAAAAATGGGTGGTTTGATTGGCACGCCAGCGACCAAACATTATATTACACATGATGTTTATACACTGATTACTGCTGCGGCAGCTGAAAGTCAGGCTACACATGCGAAAGTTTCGGCAGAAGAGAAAACTGGTTTCGAAGACTACGAGGAGCCAGCGACATATCAGGTAAATATCGGCGATACGCTACGCTATCGTAATGGCTATTATGTCATTGAAGGCCTAAATAAAGAAGCTCACCTAGAGAAAATTCCAAAGGGTCCCAATGATGTCATGGTTGGATTGAAAATAAAAGTATTTTCCGCCGATAACAAACAATATGAGGTACAACCTATCTACCTTATTAAAGATGGCGGGGTTTATGACTTCAATAAAGATGTCAATGAACAAGGACTTAAATTCAGATTTACGGGTATTAAGCCCGACAAAGATAAACTGGAAATTATGGTTTATCAAAAACCCCTTCCAGAAAAAAAATGGGTCGTATTTAAAGCCATTAAATTCCCTTACATAAACTTTTTCTGGTGTGGCACAATTGTCATGACAATTGGCTTTATCATGTCCATTGTGAGAAGAAATAAAGAGGAAAAACGAAAAGCATTGAAATAATGAACATTGTGATCTTAGGAAGCGGAAATGCAGCCACACACTTCGCACGACAGTTTCAAAAAATAGGACAGCATATCGTTCAGATCTATAGTAAAACAAAGGCCAATGCAGACGCATTGGCCTTTGATCTTCATTGCGCGGCAATTGACCAGCTGTCTGAACTTGACTTAAATGCCAACCTTTACCTCATTGCGGTTGCGGATAATGCTATCATACCGGTAGTAGAAGCGCTACCTGAAAATTTAAAAGGAATTGTTATCCACTGTTCAGGCGCAACAGATCTGGCCGTACTCAATAGATTTGAGAACGCCGGTGTCATCTATCCACCACAGTCTTTATCTAAAGATAAAGCAGTCGATTTTTCCACCGTTCCGCTTTGTGTTGAAGGTAATACGGATGACAATAGCGCAATGATACTCCAGCTCGCACGCAACTTAAGCCCGCACAGCTTATATTGTACTTCACACCAGCGTTTAGCTATTCATCTTGCTTCGGTCATGGTCAATAATTTTTCGAACATCCTCTATCAGATGGCGTATGAGCTCCTCAACGAAAATAACTTATCCTTTGATCTGATCAAGCCAATCATCCGGGAGACGGCAGAAAAAGCTCAAAATCATATTCCGATAACAGTTCAGACAGGACCAGCCATCCGGCAAGACAGCACAACAATGCAAAAACATTTGCAATTTATTAGCAATAAACCAGATTTACAGCAAATCTATCAACTTTTATCGCAGGAGATTACTAAAAGAAAATAGTTTGTTAGAAACGGTTATAAACTTATCAAAACTTACTCCAAACGGGTGAATATAGCTATTTACTTAGGGAACTTTAGTACATTTGCTTCGTCCAAAAGCGCGTTTTGGAATGCTAATTGAGTACTATAATAATCAGTTGGGCTAAAATTAAAAATAGCGAATCAAAAATAAATAATCGTATTTTCTATGGAAGTTAGAAAACTCATTCTTTCAATAATGATAGTGATTAATTTGATCATCTTATCATTTGGATTTATATTTACATCAAGCTGGTTTTGGCTGCTCATCATACCATTTCCGCTGCTATTGATAGCACTATATCATAGTTTCCAAACCAAACATGCCATCTTGCGCAATTATCCTTTGGTTGGATATTTCCGTTATGTTTTTGAATCTATTCGTCCTGAATTGAGACAGTATTTTTGGGAATCAGACATGGATGGACGTCCATTTAACAGAAGACAGCGTTCGATCGTATACCAGCGTGCAAAAAACCAACGCGAAACTGTCGCATTTGGTATGCAGACTGATCCGCAGGCTGTCGGGAACGAATGGGCAGCGCACTCTGTTTTCCCTTGTCATATCGAGAACCACGACCTCCGCACTACGGTTGGAAACTCGGCTTGTAAAAAGCCTTATAGTTTAAGTGTGTTCAACATTTCAGCAATGAGTTACGGTGCTTTAAGCAAAACCGCGATAACGGCCTTAAACAAAGGCGCTGCACTTCAAAATTTTGCTCACAACACCGGTGAAGGGGGCATCAGTGACTATCATAATAATGGCGGTGATTTAATTTGGCAGGTTGGTACAGGTTATTTTGGGTGCCGTAATAAAGAAGGAAAATTTGATGCCGAACTTTTCAAGGAGAAATCAAACCGTGAAAACGTGAAGATGATTGAGTTGAAACTTTCACAAGGTGCTAAACCAGGTCATGGAGGTATCCTTCCAGCTGCAAAAAATACACCTGAGGTTGCTGCCATTCGTCACGTTATTCCCGGAACAGACGTCATGTCACCTCCAGCGCATAGTGCATTCGCTTCGCCAACAGAAATGATGCACTTCATACAGCATATGCGTGAATTGTCTGGTGGAAAACCTATCGGTTTTAAGATCTGTATCGGAGATAAACATGAGTTTATGGATATCTGTCATGCGATGCAAAATACACAGATTTTTCCAGATTTTATCTCTGTAGATGGATCGGAAGGTGGTACCGGAGCAGCGCCACTTGAGTTTACGGACAATTTAGGTATGCCGCTCTATGATGCACTGGCGTTTGTCACAAAAACCTTAATTTCCTTTGGTCTAAAAAAACATATCAAAGTGATCGTATCCAGCCGTATCGTCACTGGGTTCGACATTCTAAAAGTTATCGCCCTAGGAGCAGATGCATGTTATAGCGCGCGCGGTATGATGTTCGCTTTGGGTTGCATCCAGGCACTGAAATGTAATGAAGACGTTTGCCCAGTTGGCGTGGCGACACAACAACCACATCTCTACAAAGGACTAGACGTGAACGATAAATATGTGCGTGTCGCTCAGTTCCATCGTAACACCTTACGTGCTACTGTCGAAATTATGGAAGCTTGCGGATTCAAAACACTGTCTGATGTATCGGCAGATAAATTTTATCGTAAAGTGGATGCGATACGGACACTAAGCTTTCAGGAAATTTATTTCGGAAATGAAGGTAAATTGGTCAACAGCCGCACAGATTTCGAAAGTAAGCTGTTCGAAGATTAAGCGATATTGTTTAAATAAAACAGAAAGTCTCCTATGTAAAATCAGCATAGGGGACTTTTTTATGGCTTGCTTATTCAGGAGCCGAACATAAAAACTATTCTAGATTAAAGAGTACACGATGTAAAATCATATTTGAGACAGCAATCTGATCATCGTTCAACCCCTCTAAGGCCTGTTCAATTGTATTTCTAGCTTGCTTCATGCCCTCATCCTTCATCTTTCTTCCCGTTTTTGTCAAATAGATCAGATTAGAACGTCTATCGTTTTTATCATTCACGCGAATAACCAGATTGACCCGTTCCAAATTATTTATTAGCCGAGTCACGCTCGGCTTGTCTCGAAATGTACGAATAGCTAACTCTTGCTGGGTAAGCCCTTCCTCTACCCAAAGGTTATACATGATACTCCATTGTTCAGAAGTAATGCTTAAACCGGCCTCCCGGAGATTACGCTGTAACCTTCGCATAACTGCAATGGAATATTTACCCGTTAGGAAATTATAAAAATACTCTTGTGATACTAAATCTTGGTGCAACATATAATAATGGTTATGGTTGTTTACGCAACTTATTATAGCAATAAAATGCTGTCTTTCATATGATGTAAAAAAAAGCTAAACGTATTGTGGCTAATAGTTAGCCTAAATTACGCTTTAGTATAGCTTCTTCAAACAAAATTTATCAACATGTCATCAGTAGATGTTGATAAATCATCAAAATTTGATTTATGCCAGATTGAATTTAGCAAATAAAAAGTATACGACCAAAATTATTGCTTGCAATTATACCTAATTAAAAGGGAGTTAGCTGATAGTAAACGAATCAGAGTCTTTCAAGAAAGGGAATTTCTCACGAGCTTCCAGTAAATCATTCGGATTTAAGGTAAATGTATATAAGTCTTCATCTTCCGGTTTGTAATACACTACATCCCCTAAAGGAGATATACACATCGAACCGCCAGAATAATAAACATCATTACCGTCATGCCCAACGCGGTTTACACCAACAACATAGGCTTGATTTTCTATCGCACGTGCTGGAATAAGGGCTCTCCAATGCGCAGATCGCTTGTCAGGCCAGCTGGCCGTATATACTAAAATATCATATGCACCATTTTGATTTTTAGACCAAACAGGGAATCTAAGATCATAACAGATCATTGGACAAATTTTCCAGCCTTTGATATCTACTAAAATGCGTTCATTGCCCGGTTCGAAGTATTCATTTTCTTTCGATAATCCAAAGAGATGGCGTTTGTCATATTTTACATATTTGCCATCCGGAAACATCCACACAAAACGATTATAATATTTCCCACCATCTTCAATGATTAAAGAACCTGCGACAACACAATTAAGCGAACTAGCCATCTCAAATAGCCATCTTGTGGTAGGTCCGTTTGCGGGTTCGGCGCATTTCTTAACATTATTTGTGAAGCCTGTATTAAACATCTCAGGAAGAATAATAACATCCGTTTTTTCGCGCAATGCGGAAAGCCTCAACGCGAGATTATTTAGATTCTTCTCTATATTTTCCCAGAATAGGTATGCTTGAAATACGGTGATCTTTAAAGGCTCCATGAACGTAATCTAAAAATTTACTTAATTATTTTATAATAAAATAACCATTTAACGGCAAGATACAAATTTTAAAAGAATTAATACTTATTGCTGCCGCACCAAAAGGTTATTTGCTAAAACTAATAACGGTTCCTTGCGATGATTTGGTACATTTAAAGCTTCCATTTTTTCAAAAGCCCGCTGTGTATAGCTATCCTTAAGTTTATCAGCAGCTGCTTTAATTTCATATTTCCCATACAACGCAAGCATATCCTTTATTTTTGATGGAGTATCCTCAGCAGGAGCTTCCAACAAATTCTTCAAAATGGGTTTATCTTCTTGCGAAATCACGGCCATCAGCTTCACCAATAAAAACGTCTTTTTATTGATCAGAATATCACCACCAACGATCTTTCCAAAGGTTTCCGGATCGCCGTAAGCATCCAAAATATCATCTTGTAACTGGAATGCTAAACCCACATTCTCACCAAAATCGTAAATCAGTTGCTGTTGCTGTTCATCTGCTCCTGACAGAATAGCACCTAATTGCAATGCTCCACCCAATAACACGGAAGTTTTCAGGCGGATCATCTCCAAATATTCAGCCATCGATAGCGAACTCCGACTTTCATAATCCATATCCAATTGTTGGCCCTCACATACTTCCATGGCAACTTTACTTAAAATTTTCAACGTTGCAGGTAGATAAACGGGATTACATTTTGAGATTTCCTCATAGGCTTTAACCAACAATCCATCTCCAGATAATATGGCAATATTAGCATCCCATTTCTCGTGAACTGTCGTTTTACCTCTTCTTAAGGGAGCCTTATCCATTAGGTCATCGTGGATTAGCGAAAAGTTGTGAAAAAACTCCACTGCTTTGGCGGCAGGTATAATATCGGCCATGTCCCGCATACCGAATAATTCGGCCGCCATCAAGGTCAGTACAGGTCGAACCCGCTTTCCGCCCAAAGTCAAAATATACCGTATTGGATCATATAAATTGGATGGTGTCTCAGGAAATTTACTTGTCTCTATCGCCTCCATCACGAGTTGTTGTAAATGTTGCATATATCTTTACGATCGAATCTTGCGAATATAGCAATAATCGGATAGAAATGGCAATTTTGTCCCTTTAAAGGAAGTCGCCCCAAAATTGTACATTTGTACAAGTATTTTATTATGCGCATACTGATTATCCATACATTTTACCAAGATCCTGGTGGTGAAGACACTGTGTTTCAGCAGGAAGCTTCCCTCCTTGCTCAGGATCATGAAGTCCTCACGGTCACTTTCCAGAATAAAAAGGGATGGAGGGGAGCCCTACAGACAGTGGGATCCTTTTGGAATATTTTCGCTGCGCAACGTGTCAAGGAAAAAATAAATACCTTTAAACCAGATATCGTTCACATACATAATACACATTATGCAGCTGGTCCAGTTATCGTGCGTACCATCGCCAAACTCGGAATCCCACAGGTCATGACGCTCCATAACTTCCGGCTGTTATGCCCATCGGCCACGCTGTATCACCACAATCACCTTTTTTTGGACTCAATCCATGAGAACTTCCCTTGGACTGCTGTGCGACAAAAAGCATTCAATAACTCTACGGTAAAAACATTTATCCTAGCTTTGAATTATTGGGTTCACCGTAAAATTGGGACTTGGAAAAAAGTAAATCGCTACATCAATTTAAGCTCCTTTGCAAAAGAAATATTTGTTAAATCTACGCTGAACCTTTCACCTCACTTATTCGTTGTTAAACCAAACTTTGTCTTCCCTACTACAATAGTGCCCAACGTTACCCCTCCCTACTTCATCTACGTCGGTCGTCTTTCAGAAGAAAAGGGCATATTAAATCTGATAGATGCTTTTATCGGGACAGATTTTAAACTACAGATCATTGGCGGGGGACCGCTCGAAGCGGTAGTAAACCGACGCATCAAGGGTCAACCTAATATTTCCTACCTTGGCTTTAAAAAGAGGGATGAAATCTTGCCCTTGGTAGCAAATGCACAAGCATTGCTCGTTCCTTCCATTTGTTTCGAGGGCATGCCAATTACAATTCTTGAAGCTTACTCTGTAGGCACAGCCGTACTCTGCTCCAATATTGGGCCGCTTCCCGAATTGATTGCTCCCGGCAAAACAGGGCTGACCTTCGATCCTCACAATAAAAATGACATCATCCGCTCTTTGACCGCATGGAGTACAAAAATGAAAGATGAAAAAGATGAGATAAGAAAGACCTGCAGTACTTACTATTTTAGTAATTTTACACCTGAAATAAATAAAAGAAAATTATTGGCGATCTATCAGGACGCTATTCACGATAAAAAACGGAATAAATGAGTATCATCGTATTAGATAAACTAGGTTTAGCGCCGCAGATACAGACTGTACTGGAATCGATTTATGATCCTGAACTCAAACCTGCAAATATTGTAGATTTGGGACTTGTATATGAAATCATTACGAAGGAAGAAGGTATTGCAAAGATTGTGATGACACTCACTGCTCCAGGCTGTCCGGTGGCAGGCGAAATCATGAATGAAGTTCAGGAAAAAGTTGCTGCCATCGAAGGCATCAAAGAAGCATTGGTAGAATTGACATTTGATCCGCCTTGGACCAAAGACATGATGTCGGAAGAAGCAAAACTAGAATTAGGATTTTTGTAACTCTAAAGCTTCTGATTATTTTCCAGATCGCTCAGCTTCTTTAAGGGCTTAGCACTATTGGGATCCGCTCCAAAAAGTGTTTTCCACAGCTTTCGCGACTCTTTAGTTAATAGGGGCGATACAATTGAAAGAATAAGGACATAAACAACCACGAAGGATTGGATCACTGGTAATAAAGCCCCCGCTTTACCAATATTTGCCATGATAATAGAAAACTCGCCCCGCGCAGATAAGGTAAAGCCGATATCAAAAGAAGTTTTAGGCTTCATGCCCGAAAATTTAGCCGCAAAATATCCCGAAGCAAGATTACCCATCATGGTTACCAACGCTGCGATCGAAGCCCAAAAAACGGCACCTCCTAACGACATAATATCAATGGATAATCCGAAACTAAAGAAAAACATGGCCCCAAAAAAATCTTTATAGGGCAGTACCATGGATTCAATTTTTTTAATGTATTGAGAATCTGCAAGCACCAATCCAGCCATCAATGCACCAATAGCCTCTGCAACGTGTATCGTTTCGGAAAATCCCGCTACAATAAAAAGCAGCGCAAAGATGATCAATATAAATAATTCAGAGGTTTTCTCCTTCAATAAACGATCAATTGCAGGCACCAGTTTTCTGCCTAAAATCAAAAATGCCAATATAAAACCCAAGGCCAGTAAAGAAGTTCCAGCCACCGTCCAAAAAGAGCTGCTCCCCGTAAGAATCAAGCCTGAAAGAAAGGAGATATGCATCGCTATAAACAAATCATCGAACATAATCATGCCCATGATGACCTCTGTCTCGGGGTTGGCAGTACGTTTGAGATCAGTCAGAACTTTTGCAACAATAGCTGTCGAGGAACTCGTCATAATACCGCACAGCACCATCATTTCCTTAAATGGCATGTCCATCAACCAACCGATCAATAGTCCTGAAGTAAAGTTCAATAAAACATAAATGGTTCCCCCTGTCACAATGGCTTTACCAGACTTAATAAGCCGATTGACTGAAAACTCAAGACCAAGATAGAACAGTAGGAATAAAACCCCCAAACGGCCCATGAAATCGATAAAGGGCTTGCTTTCTGTAAATGTTAAATCCACCATGCCAACCTGTGGGGCGTGCTGTCCCAAAACCATTCCTATAATGATGAAAAAAGGAATAACAGAAAACTTAAGCTTATTGGCAATTAGGCCAACAATGGCAACAAGTCCTACAGCGATTCCAATTTCCAGAATTAAGGTATGTGATAGCATAAATTACAGTAAAATTTCCTTTAAAAGTTTAATATTATTCTTTTTCCCCGCGATAACCAGTGTCGTACCTGGGCTAATCAAATAAGATGGTCCTGGATTAATAACCGTATCATCATCCCGTATACCAGCAATAATCGATGCACCAGTGCGCTGACGAACTTCCAACTCCCCGATTGTCTTTCCTGCACCTTCATTTTTGCCCTCTACTTTATACCATTCAATGCGCAAATCGTCCAGAGCAACTTCAATCGTCTCCAAAGCCTTCGGCTTGTAAGATAATCCACCGATGATTCCCGCAATCTGACGGGACTCATCGTCATTAAGTGTCATCACGCAACGTGACTCATGCTCCTCGTCATCATAGCGATAAAGTTCCCGTCTGCCATCGTCATGGATAACAACAACCATGTTATCTCCCGCATCGGTTTCAATTTGAAATTTTTTACCAATTCCAATCAGATCGGACTCTCTTACAATAGACATAATCTTCTTTTTAAAATATATACCAATAATAAAAAAACCTTCATAATTTTTATAAACGAACTTTATGAAAGCAAACTGAAGATGCTTTCCAGCCAATAAAACAAAGACTTACAGAAAAAAACAGCATCCTTACTTAGCTACTAAAACACAAATCTACCCAAAAAATAAATCTTAAACGAATCGTTCAATATCTAACAGGATGTCTTCACAAGGCGCAAATTACCCTAAAGTAGCAAAAAAGAACACAGGAAACAAACATTCTTACCTATGGCACGGTATCCGTGAACCCAATAGATCCGCCTTTTTTATTCCCGCAAGGCAGCATCAATCAGCCTATAAGTACCATCTTCCCGGAGCTGACTGCGCCCGATCGTGATATTTTTTGAATGGTAAAATAAAAAGACCCAGCCTGCCGGGGCACCCTCTGCCCAGTACGCCTGACGTAACGCTTTAGAGCGCCGGCCGTCAAAATCATATTTTGCCACATAGTTGTGGAAAATCTCTTCGGGCTCAGGCAATACATCTCCGCCAAAGAAATAATGCTGGTCATCCGTTTGAATATGAAATGCCTGGTGATGTGCGGTATGTCCACCATTAAGCGCATAGCTGATTTCATCATTTATTTTCCCCTCACCTTCCACCAGTACCAAATTTCCGCTGCGTTGAATCACATCAAAAATCTCGGTCCGGTATGAAGTGGAAATTCCCGAGTAGGCATCTTCCCATTCACCTCGTTGCACAATGTATTCGGCCTCCGGAAATGCAGTCCGACCTGTTCCACTTTCAAATGTCACCATGCCACCGGCATGATCTTTATGCAAATGGGACATCAATACATATTTTACATCATCAGGCCGGTATCCTAATTTATGTAAGTTATCATACAGCTGTAACCGCCCATTTTTATCCGTATAACCAAGCCCAGTATCACAGAGTACGAGTCCGGCATTGGTTTGGATCAAGAAAGGATGAACATCAATAAACATAGCGCCCGGACGGTCCTGAGGGTCATCTAGTGACGGATCAAAGGGAACAAATTTTCTGCTTTTATCTACCGAAAAAGAACCTTCGTATAAAGAATAAGCCTGTACCATATTTAAAACATTGGGAATATGCACGTTAAGCAACAGCGAATCAATACCCGGTTTAGGAATTAGGTAAGTCCAGCCTTAAAACGTATATTTACACTTAAAATATTGTGCAAAGATATGCAAAAAAGATGGGTACTAAAATCTAAAACTGATGTCAAAATAACCAATAAACTGCGCGAGGAATTAAACATAAACCCTGTATTGGCAGAGTTGCTCGCGAGCAGAGGGATTGAGACTTTTGACGAATCTAAACAGTTTTTTAGACCTCAATTATCGGATTTGCACGATCCATTTTTGATGCGTGACATGGAAAAAGCCATTACACGTATTATTCAGGCTATTGGTAATAAAGAAAAAATTCTGATCTATGGTGACTATGACGTGGATGGTACAACCGCTGTAGCCGTTGTTTATAGTTTTTTCAGGGAATTCCATAGCCAGCTGGAGTTTTACATTCCAGACCGCTATGCCGAAGGCTATGGCATCTCGACGCAAGGAATCGACTACGCCGCAGCAAACGGTTTCAGCTTAATTATCGCATTAGACTGCGGTATCAAGGCAATCGATAAAATAGACTACGCAAACAGCAAGGGGATTGATTTCATTATCGGAGACCATCACCTTCCGGGGGAAGAGCTTCCTCAAGCTTATGCTGTATTAGATCCCAAGCGTGTAGACTGTGAATATCCCTATAAAGAACTTTCAGGTTGTGGAATCGGCTTTAAGATTATTCAGGCTTTTATATTGACAAACGGCATGGATATCAATGCCTGCTATCAGTTTTTGGATCTCGTCGCTGTAAGTATCGCTTCGGACATTGTTCCTATTACCGGTGAAAACAGGATACTCAGCCACTTTGGCCTCATTAAACTTAATACGAATCCCTGTGTTGGATTGAAGGCGCTGATTGACTTATCGAATAACCGAACGAAGATTTTTACCGTTAATGACATCGTGTTCCAGATTGGCCCCCGAATAAATGCCGCGGGCAGAATAGATCATGCCAAGGACGCCGTCAAACTTTTGATTTCCAAATCACTGCAAGAAGCAAAAGACTTCAGTTCGAGCATTGATGATCAAAACAATGTGCGGAAAGACTTCGATCTCAGAATCACAGAAGAAGCGTTGGCTCTCATTGAAGATAACGCTCTACTTAAAAGCCGCAAATCCACCGTACTGTATAAAGCCGACTGGCACAAAGGCGTCATTGGGATTGTCGCTTCCCGTCTGACCGAAAAATATTACCGACCGACAATTATATTGACCGAAACAAATGGTCATATCGCCGGTTCCTGCCGTTCGGTATTGGGTTTTGATTTATATGAAGCGTTAAGCGAATGCGCCGATCTATTGGAACAATTTGGCGGACATAAATATGCTGCCGGACTAACCATGTCCTTAGATAATGTCACCCTCTTCCAAGATCGTTTTGAAGAAGTGGTATCACGACGTATCAGTCCAGAAATGCTGACGCAAGAAATTTTGATCGATGCCAAGTTAGCACTGAAAGATATCGACGCTAAGTTTTTCCGTATTCTTCAGCAATTTGAACCATTCGGTCCCCAAAATGAATCCCCTATTTTCCTCAGTAAAAAGGTAAATGCAGTAGGACAAGCCTTTATAGTAGGTACCAATCATCTTAAGATGACCGTTGTGCAGGAAGACTCTCCGGCATTTGACTGCATTGGTTTTGGATTGGCAGAACATATCACGCATATCAATTCTGGACAAAGTTTCGACATCTGCTACAGCATCGAAGAGAATGTGTGGCGCAACAAAAAGAACTTACAGCTAAACATCAAAGGGATTAAGTATTAGTATTGCAAGAGTAAGAAGATATTAAATATATTTACACAACAATAGATATTCCACGAAGATGATTTTAAAGGCAGAACATCTTATCAAAAAGTATAAACAGCGCACCGTTGTCAACGATGTTTCTTTCTTTGTAGAGCAGGGAGAGATCGTCGGGTTATTGGGCCCGAACGGAGCTGGAAAAACGACCTCTTTCTATATGATCGTTGGTCTTATTAAGCCCAATGAAGGGAAGGTATTTCTCGACGATCAGGAAATTACGCAAGATGCGATGTACCAACGCGCTCAACGAGGGATAGGTTATCTCGCTCAGGAAGCATCGGTCTTCCGGAAGCTTTCTGTGGAAAACAACATCCTGGCTGTATTAGAAATACACTATCCGAATAAAGAAGAACGTTTGGCAAAACTGGAAGAACTACTCACAGAATTCAGCCTACACCGTGTCCGTAAAAACAGAGGTGATTTGTTATCTGGTGGCGAACGTCGACGTACCGAAATTGCGCGGGCATTAGCTGCAAATCCATCCTTTATTCTTTTGGATGAACCTTTTGCAGGGGTCGACCCAATCGCCGTGGAAGAAATTCAGACGATTGTGGCCAAACTCAAAACCCGTAATATCGGCATCTTAATTACCGATCACAACGTGCAGGAAACATTATCAATCACCGATAGGGCCTATCTGCTAACCGAAGGAAAGATTATGCTGACGGGTACACCTGAGGAGATTGCGGATAATGAGCTTGCCCGTAAATTTTATCTCGGTCGACATTTTGAGTTAAGAAGGAAAAAATTTTAAAAATTAAAGACAAACCTCCCCTATGGCCTTATTAAATTCCATTTTTACTTGGTTCATGAAAAAAAGAATTCACCAGATTGAACTTTTCATGAAATATCCGCATGATGTTCAAGAAGAATGGTTTCAAAGTTTAATTGCCACTGCGGAAGCAACAGAATGGGGAAAAAAATACGATTACACAAGTATATTAACGCCTGAAATTTTCAAAGAACGTGTCCCTATACAGGACTACGACGATATTAAGGGTTATGTTGATCGTATGATTAAAGGTGAGCAAAATATTCTGTGGCCATCGGATATCAAATGGTTTGCGAAGTCTTCGGGCACTACCTCAGATCGAAGCAAATTTATTCCAGTCAGTGAAGAAGCACTCGAAGAATGCCACTTCCAGGGGGGGAAGGATATGTTGACAATCTATTGCCATAATAGGCCCGAAAACCGTGTATTTACAGGGAAATCGGTGGTTATCGGTGGTTCTTCACAAATAAACAATTTTAGTCCAGATTCCTATTATGGTGATCTTTCGTCGATTCTCATTCGGAATCTGCCTTTTTGGGCCGAATTTAAACGGACACCAAATATGGAAGTAACATTAAACCCAAACTTTGAAGAAAAAATTGAGCAAATTGCTCAAATCACGCTTAAAGAAAACGTAACGAGCCTAGCGGGTGTACCCACTTGGAATATCGTTATGGCCAAACGTATACTTGAAATTACAGGTAAAGACAACTTACTGGAGATATGGCCAAATCTCGAATTTTATGGACACGGGGGCGTGAGCTTCAAACCTTACCGTGAACAATTCCAAAAATTGATCCCGTCAGACAACATGTATTATTTGGAGAATTATAATGCTTCAGAAGGCTATTTTGGTTTACAGGACCAATCTGATTCGGAAGATCTCCTACTCATGTTGGATTATGGTATTTATTACGAGTTTTTACCTACAGAGCGAATGCAGGAAGAAAATCCGTCAACGCTACGCTTGGATCAGGTTGAACTAGGTAAAAATTATGCATTGATCATCTCGACCAACGCAGGTCTTTGGCGTTATAAAATCGGGGATACCATAAAATTTACATCATTATCCCCTTATCGTTTTCAGATCTCCGGACGCACCAAACAATACATTAATACTTTTGGGGAAGAAGTTATCGTCGACAATGCCGAACAGGCACTGGCCGAAGCGAGCAAACTGACTCAAGCTCGAATAAAAGATTATACGGCAGGACCGGTATATTTTAAAGATGCCCAAGCTGGCGCACATGAATGGGTGATCGAATTTGAACAACAACCCAATGATTTTAAGCGTTTCTGTGAAATATTAGACGCGAAGCTCCGTGAAATCAATTCGGATTATGACGCCAAGCGTTTTAAAGATATGGCTCTCCGCCAGCCCATCGTTCATAATGCACCCGAAGATACATTTTACAAATGGATGAAATCACGCGGTAAGCTCGGGGGGCAAAATAAGGTTCCTAGATTGAGTAATAATCGCGAATATATCGACCCGCTCTTAAAACTACTCGCTAGCTAAATGATACATTAAGTATGATTACTTCATGATACAACATGAAACATGATGAAGCATACGGCCGAAATAATAGCCTAGCCTCCGGCTGGAGATTAGCCAAAATTTCCTGGACTTTTTATTTTGGCTAATCTCATGGTATCCAATCGTTGTTGAAAAAACTACTGCGAGTTCATTTGATGTGATAAGCCCAAAAGCTTACACAATTGTGGAGGTTTGTTAGGGTTTAATTGCTGTTTTATATAAAAACACAAAAAAACCGAGGATAAAATTCATCGAAATACCTTTCTTCTGAACTTCAACGTCACGCGGTAACAATGTGTGTACATCGCCAGATGTTACTTCATTACCTTTGTCAAGACTGTGAGTCAATTCCATACTTAGTTTATTTTATGATAAGTGATTTTATAGCGTTACTGCAAACCACAAAGCCCATCAAAATGGTTGCATCCTTTACAGCCAAACTTTATGCCATACTATTGAAACCCGACATTAATTAATAAAAAATTAACACTATTAATTATGAATACTTATGCGCATTAAAAAATGCATCGAAATTCTTCCATTTCAAAAAAAAGTGTAGTAAAATGGGGAACAACTGTCCGAAATAAAAGGCATATCCATACCTGCAAATTATCCAGCTATACGTGCGACTTATATTTCATTTTTTTCCTAACTTAGCCTATGTAATTAAAAAATAAGATGAACGCGACAGAGAACTATTCAATTCGCGTAGAGCCAACTCAAAATTCAAGACTCTCGCAAGTAGATTTCGACAATCTAAAATTCGGAAAGATTTTATCCGACCACATGCTGGTCGCAAACTATGATGACGGTGAATGGAAAGATGTCAGCATCGTTCCTTATGGAGATATCAGTATTAGCCCTTCAATGTCCGCTTTACATTATGGTCAAGCGATCTTCGAAGGAATCAAAGCTTATAAATTTGCCGATGGAACAGTAAGCATTTTCCGTCCGGACAGGAACTGGGAAAGATTCAACAAATCTGCAGCTCGTTTACAAATGCCCGAGGTACCTGAAGAGATTTTTATGGATGGCTTAAGCAAGCTATTGGACATCGACCGCAATTGGATTCCAGCAAAAGAAGGCTCATCCTTGTATATACGCCCTTTTATGTTCGCAACAGAAGCAGCATTAGGTGTGCACCCTTCTAAATCATACAAATTTATTGTTATCACAGGTCCAGTTGGCGCATATTACAGCAAAGCAATTAGTTTAAAAGTAGAAACTTACTACACACGCGCTGCTGAAGGTGGTGTCGGTTTTTCTAAGAATGCCGGTAACTATGCGCTATCACTTTATCCAACACAATTGGCAAATGATGAAGGTTATGACCAAATTATGTGGACTGATGCTTCCGAGCACAAATACATTGAAGAAGCCGGTACAGCGAATCTTATTTTCCGCATTGGAGATACGATCATCACTCCACATGGCGACACAATCCTACATGGTGTTACGCGTCGGACAATCATGGAATTGGCAGAAAAATGGGGCTATAAAACGGAGCAGAGAAAGGTATCTGTACAAGAACTAATTGATGGTATAAAAGCAGGTATCGTGACAGAAGCTTTCGCAGCGGGCACTGCAGCCACCATTACAGATATCAGCCGTATCGGTTTTGAAGGACAGGATTATAATTTGCCGCCAGTCGAAGGCCGCGAATTTTCAAATCGTGTTTTGAATTACCTTAATGATTTACGCTACGGCAAAGTAGAAGATCCATATGGATGGAACTATCTAGTAAAATAGTCCTCCAGGAAAAATAAAAAAGCCTTGGTTATTCATAACCAAGGCTTTTTTATTTCCTATTCGTATAACTTTTACAAAACCCTACCTCACCGCATCCCTATGGATGTGCCCAGCCAGTTCCTTTTGGATAAATTCAATAATAGCTGCAGTCTCATGGGCTAGAAACCAATGTGTACGACCATATTTTTTAAACCAGGTGATCTGTCTTTTGGCGTAACGCCTAGAGTTCTGCTTGATTTTCGCTATTGCTTCCTCCAAAGACTGCTTACCATCAAGATAATCAAACAATTCCGCATAACCTACTGTAAGCAGAGCAGGTTTCGTCTTGAAAGGAAATAAAGCTTTCACTTCATCCAGTAAGCCTTTGGTCATCATCAGATCTATACGCGAATTGATCCTTTCGTACAACTTCGCCCGGTCCATATTCAGCCCTATCGTAAGGACATCAAAAGGCCTTCTCTCAACATCTTTCTTGTGGTAGAAAGACATCGGTTTACCGGTTGCCTCAAAAACTTCAAGAGCCCGCACGACACGTTGCGGATTATCCATATCGGCCGTTTCAAAATATATCGGGTCGATGCTCTTCAATCGATCTTTTAAGACTTCCAGTCCTAAAACTGCAAGTTCATGATTAAGCCTCTCGCGGACATCATCCCCTGCCTTAGGCAAATCGTCCAATCCTTCGCAAAGCGCCCGCACAAATAAGCCGGAGCCGCCTACCATAATCACGACGTCATGTAATTGAAATAGTTCTTCTAACTTCAGCAACGCCTCACGCTCAAAATCTCCTGCAGAATAATCCTGTGTAATCGTATGCGAATCAATAAAATAGTGGGGAGCAGCAGCTAATTCCTCTGGATCTGGCTTTGCAGTACCAATGGACATTTCTCGGTAAAACTGACGAGAATCTGCAGAAATTATTGCTGTTTTAAAATATTGTGCCAATGAAATAGCCATTGCAGTTTTACCAACAGCTGTTGGCCCCACAATGGCTATCAATGTTTTTCTATTTGCCATATTTTAACACTTTAAAAGCTGAAACAACCTCTAAAGTCTTCTTAATTAATATTCGTCTTCGTAGCCAGTGGATTCTTCACGCTCTTCACCTTCTTCCCCCTCTTCCTCATCGTCACCATCACTATCGAAGCCATCCAATTCATCTTCATCATCCACACCATATTGCGTATCATCTTCCTCTACAAATTCATCCTCTTCAACAGCATCTGCTACCGGGAAATTAGCCGCAGTCATCGTCTTAGGAACCTGTCCAATAGATTTAAATAAAGCAGGATAAACCTTTCCGTCCTCTTCTTTCAAAATCTTGATCAATTCAACCTGAAAGTCATAAGGGCGATCAAAATTGTAAACGTAGTAAAATTTCTGATGTGGGTCATCAATAAACTTGCTTAAACGGATATTCTCCATCAACAATACCTCAGCATCTTTTTTACGTTGAGTAGGCTTGAATGCAATTTCAGTTCCCTTTTTCCATTGATCATTACTTACATAAAAAGAGGAAGATGCATCTGCATTATATCCTGTCGATTTATGGATTTCCTCATGTAGGTCTATAAATGTACTTTTAGAAGGCATGTCAATCTCACGGTACACATCTTCATAATCTTCAAAAGTAACTCTAAATCTATAAATTGCCATCTCTACTATTTTCTTCTTTTAACCTTTTTAAAAATAATACTATATTTTAAGAATTGGAAATTTCCAATGGGATTTCTTGTTTGATTGTCAAGTTCATTTCCACTGCTTTTTGAACCAGAAATTGATAGGCTTCTATTCGGGAGTTTGGAATCTCGCCCTCCAGAATAGCTTCACGAATCAAATTTTTAAGCTGTCCAACGGTACGTCCTGGTGCCAAGCCGAATAAGAGCATAATATCCTCCCCACTGATTGGCGGCTGCCAATTTCGCACCTTGTCCCGCTCTTCGACATCCTTCAGTTTTTGTTTGACAAGTTCAAAATTCTGTCGATATTTTTTCTTTTTAAACTCATTCTTTGTTGTCACATCCGCATGGCACAGCATCATCAGGGCTTCAATGTCGTCACCAGCCTCAAATAACAAACGGCGTACGGCCGAATCTGTTACAATATCTTGTGCCAATACAATCGGCCGAAGATGCAATTGTACCAGCTTCTGAACAAATTTCATTTTCTCGTGGAGCGGAAGCTTCAATTCAGCAAATAGCTTGGGAACCATCCGGGCACCGCGATCTTCATGGCCATGAAAGGTCCAGCCGAGCTTTTTATCGAAACGTTTCGTTGCTGGTTTAGCAATATCATGCATAATCGCCGCCCAACGTAACCAGAGATCATCCGATAATTCGCATACATTATCAAGGACTTCCAACGTATGATAGAAATTATCTTTATGCCCCTTGCCATCAATAATATCCACACCATGTAGATTATACATCGCCGGAAATATCAATTCCAATAGACCGGTATCAAACAAGTATTTGAATCCTACCGAAGGTTTTGGGGAAAGAATAATCTTATTGATTTCATCAATAATCCGCTCTTTGGAAATAATTTGTATCCGCTCTTTGGTATCGGTAATTGCTGTAATTGCTTCGATAGCAATTTTAAAATTCAACTGCGTGGCGAATCGAATGGCGCGCATCATACGCAATGGGTCGTCCGAAAACGTTTCTATCGGATCCAAGGGGGTTCTAATGATCCGCTGTTCAAGATCTTGTACACCTCCGAACGGATCGACTAAAGTACCATAGTCAGCTTTATTCAGTGAAAAGGCCATTGCATTGATCGTAAAATCACGCCTATTTTGATCATCGGATAGGGAGCCATCTTCTACGATAGGCTTGCGCGAATTAGCGCGGTAGGATTCCCTTCGAGCACCGACAAATTCCACATTGAGGCCCTCATACACAAGCATTGCTGTGCCGAAATTCTTATATACGGCCACTTTAGTATGTAGCTTTTCACCCAGTAAAGTCGCAAATTCAATTCCACTCCCGACAACAACAATATCCACATCATTCTTAAAAGGACGCTTCATGATATAGTCGCGGACATACCCACCAATGACATAACATTCGGTATGTGTTGTCTCGGCGAGTTCCTTAATGATGGTAAAGATTGGATGTTGTAAATTATCGTACATAGTCAAAACAGCAGGTAAAAACCAAACAGTTTGCAAAAGTAACAATTTTTTCCCTAATCCCTATCTTTGGATAATTTACGGAAAGCAAGTGGATTTTTAAGCAATTCAGCTTGTTCACGGCGACGCTTTACAATATGCAATGCAGAAAAAATAGCTTCTACAAAAGAACTTTCGGAAGCTAGATTTTTTCCGGCAATATCATATCCTGTGCCATGATCTGGCGAGGTTCTTACGATAGGTAGACCAGCGGTATAATTTACACCGGCACCTTTAGCGATATGTTTAAAAGGAATCAACCCTTGGTCATGGTACATCGCCAACACTGCATCAAATTTCTCATATGCCCCTTTCGCGAAAAATCCATCGGCCGGATAAGGACCAAAACAGAAGATCCCCAGTTCGTTGGCCTTTTCTACGGTAGGCCTGATGATCTGATCATCTTCGGTACCAATAATGCCATGATCTCCCGCATGTGGATTGAGCCCTAAAACAGCTATTTTAGGCTTTTCTACCCAAAAATCTTTCTTCAGCGAATCATTCATCAGCGCAAGTTTTTTAAGAATGGCCTCTTCGGTAATTTGAGCAGCAACCTCATGTAAAGGAATATGACCGGTCACCACGCCGATACGCAGTTCATCACATACCATAAACATCAATACATCATCGGCTCCAACTTTGGCTTGCAGATATTCGGTATGCCCCGGAAATTGAAACCCTTCCTGCTGGATGTTGTGCTTATTAATTGGAGCCGTCACCAAAGCATCGATTTTACCCGCTTTTAAATCTTCAACGGCTTTCTCTAAGGACAAGAAAGCATATTTACCGCCAATTTCGTTTTCTTCACCCAGCGAAATCTTGACGTCTTCCTGCCAGCAATTGATCATATTTGCTCTTTTGGAATGCGCCTGCTCAGCATCACTAATAACATTAAAGCTAAAATCATTTACGCCGATCGCTTTACGATGAAAAGAAGCAACCTTTGTGTTTCCATAAACCACTGGTGTAAAGAAGTCACACAAACGTTGATCCACCAAAGATTTAATGATTACTTCAAGTCCAATGCCGTTAATATCGCCTACGGTAATTCCGATTTTTAATTTATCGCTCATTCTGTTTAAATGCTTTGATTCAAAAATAGGGATTTTTTTTTAGTATTAGGTATTGTCCTTTATCCTTGTTCTTTGCCCGTTGCTCTTTTTTAACGCTTAGCTTTTCACTGCTGACTTCTAATTTCTGACTTTTAATTTTTAATTTTCATTACTTTTGCAACATGAGTACAGTAAGAGCAAAGAAACATTTAGGACAGCATTTCTTAAACGATAAAAATGCTGCACAAAAGATTGTGGAAGCATTGGATCCTAAATTGGGTTTTAGCCAAGTGCTTGAAGTCGGTCCAGGGATGGGGGTACTTTCGGATTTTCTGTTGCAGAAAGAGGAATACGAAACCTATTTAATCGATGTGGATGATGAATCCATCGCTTATTTGGATGACAAATATCCCCAATTGGGCAAAAGGTTAATCCATGGGGATTTCCTAAACCTTGATTTTTCACAATACTTCGGCGAGAAAATGGCCGTTATTGGCAATTTTCCCTACAACATATCTTCTCAAATTCTCTTTAAAATTTTGGATGAACGTCAACGTGTCGTTCAGATGACAGGTATGTTCCAAAAAGAAGTGGCTGAACGCTGTACGGCTAAAGCGGGCAGTAAGGAATATGGCATATTAAGTGTCTTTTTACAGGCTTACTATAAGGTAGAATACCTATTTACCGTCAAGGCGGGAGCATTTAATCCGCCTCCAAAAGTACTATCAGGGGTCATTCGCATGACCCGCAATGAACGGGATCAATTGGCCTGCGATGAGAAACTGTTTTGGCGCGTTGTGAAAGCAGGTTTCAACCAACGTCGTAAAACCCTCCGGAATTCACTCTCAGGCGTTGTTCCCAAAGATAAAATGTCCGATAATCCACTCTACGAACTACGAGCAGAACGACTGACGGTAGATGATTTTGTGGGCTTAACAAATGAAATAGCAAATAGTCTTTAATATGCGGGCGGCAGACAGCACATTTATTATCGTTGGTGGAGGTATCGCGGGATTATGTGCTGCAATCGGGCTTGCAAAGCTGGGCATTGAAGCACAGGTATATGAAAGTGCTGCTGAGCTTAAAGGCATAGGTGCTGGATTTGGCCTTGCAGCCAATGCCATGCAGGCTTTAGCGTATTTGGGATTGAAAGATGAAATCGTTCCGATAGGACATTATCTTGCATCCTACAATGTCTTGGATCAAAAGGGAAATATATTGGTTGAACCAGATACCAGATCAATCAGCCGAAAATATCAACAGGACAACTTCGCTATCCATCGGGCAGACCTGCATCAATTTCTATTATCCAAAATCCCAACCACACAGATCCACCTGGGCAAACGCGCTGTTTCCTTCGAACGAGAGGGTGAAGAGATTCGAGTTTATTTCGCCGATGGAAGCCATACAAACGGACATGCCCTTTTAATTGCTGATGGTGTACACTCCCCCCTACGGCAGCAACTTATACCCGGTTCGGCACCACGTTATTCGGGTTACACCTGCTGGCGGGCCACCATTGACAATAGCAGCATACAACTCAACAAAGGGACGGAAACCTGGGGTGCAAAAGGACGTTTTGGTATGACACCACTAGTCAATAACCGCATTTATTGGTACGCTTGTATCAATACAACTGCACGGAACCCAATCTTAAAAAGGTGGCGCACAAAAGAACTTCTTGACAATTTTAAGAGTTATCATGCACCTATTCCAACAATTCTCTCTGAGACCAAGGATAGCGAACTGATTACAAACGATATTATCGATATTGCACCGCTTGATCGTCTTGCATTTGACAACATACTCTTGCTCGGAGACGCTGGACATGCAACAACTCCTAACCTCGGCCAGGGAGCCTGTCAGGCTATTGAAGATGTGGCTGTACTGATGGACGAGCTTCAAACCGATGTATCCATCAATGTAGCTTTTCAACGATTCGAAAAGAGAAGATTGGAGCGAGTAAATTACATCTGTAATACCTCTTGGAGGATAGGCAAAATTGCACAATGGGAAAATCCACTCCTAATTGGAATACGAAATTTTCTCATGAAGACTATGCCGAACCGTATGAAACAACAGCAGCTAAACAAATTACTTTCTGTGGATTTTATGCAGATTAACCGTAATCATGCCCCTGGGCACAAAATCAATACGAAATAGAAGCACTATTTATTTATCGTTTCCACATAAAAAAATAATTGGATGAAAACTACTATTCTGATCGTCGACGACATTCATGAGATCATGCTGAAAAAATTTGATCAGGCAGGTATCCATTACGATTATCAGCCCGATATCAGCCGAGAAGAAGCCGAGAAAATTATTTCTAACTATTCTGGCATGGTCATCCGTTCTAAATTTCAGGTCGATAAAGCATTTTTTGACCTCGCGCCCAACCTCCGCTTTATTGCCCGCGCCGGAGCCGGTATGGACAATATCGACGATGCCATTGCTGCACAAAGAGCTGTGCAGTTAATTCCGGCAAATGAAGGCAATCGGGACGCTGTCGGTGAGCATATGATCGGGATGTTGCTTAGTCTGATGAACAATCTGAATCGTAGCGACCAACAAATACGATCTGGCCAGTGGTTGCGTGAAGCCAATCGTGGATACGAACTTAAGGGGCGTACTGTAGGGTTGATCGGCTATGGGCACAATGGTATGGCCACGGCAAAAAAACTATCGGGCTTTGATGTAAAGGTGCTTGCTTATGATAAATATCGAATCGACTATACCGATCAATATGCAACAGAAGCAGACATGGAAAAAATCTACAAAGAAGCTGATGTACTCAGTTTTCACATTCCCTTAACGGATGAAACAAAAGGGATGATTGATGTGGATTATCTAGCAAAATTTGAAAAGCCTATTTTCTTTTTACTCGGGGCCCGGGGCGGTATTGTACAAGTACCTGCAGTGCTTAGTGGCCTTGATTCAGGCTCCATTCTGGGAGCAGCATTTGATGTATTGCCTGTAGAAAAGTTCCCAAAACTCGCTGAACAGAACTGGTATGCGGATCTTATCCGTCGAGACAATGTGATCTTATCTCCCCATGTTGCAGGATGGACATTTGAAAGTTATTATAAGTTATCAGAAATCGCCGCCGATAAGATTATTGCATTTGTGGCTTCTTGAGTTTTACACGGCCCCAATGGCCAAAATCTCTGGTGCAGCAGTCAGCTACAATACATGAAGTTCGAGTAATCTATTTTTGCTGTCCTAGTAAAAACTCATACTGCTGGACTAAAGATGACTAGTAGAACAACAATCAAAAACTGTAATACCAAACTACCGTCGAGTAGATAAGCATAGTGATAATGGTCTTTTGTTTTAAAAACTGCCAGTTTTAGCAAAGCAAATATGAGCAGGTTTGTCAAAATCAATCCAATTTTTATAGGTACAGTATAAGGTACTGTCAAGATCAGAACACAATGCAGGCCCAGCAGCAAATAGGTTAAATTCTTTGCTTTTTGTTCGCCCAGCATATTCGGCAAAGTCCGTAGGTGATAATAGGAATCCTGTTGGATATCCCGAATATCAAACGGCAATGTACAGATAACCAAAAATATGAACTTCAATCCGCAGAGCGCAATAAAAACCCACTGATCTATTTTGACACCGACGTTGGCCAGTTCCACATAAGGAAGCACCACGCTGCTGCAGACCCACACTAAGGCAATATGAAAAATTTTGGCACCAGGAATCTGTCGAAGTCCCACTTTACGATCATGGAACTTAAATAGTGGCATCCCGTATAATAGGCTTAGGATTCCAATAAATCCTAAAAAAAGGAAAGAGTAAATGTGTATAAACCACAAACAATACCCCAGCACAAGCAACGCTATACCATTATTTAACCACATGACCCATTCATGATTAAAGATCCAGCGTGTCCGGGGAAATTTTGATTCTTTTGGATTCTTGGGCTTGGACCACCATAGGCTAAAATTATACAGTAATAGTGTCGCTGTTCCCTCCACCAGCACAATATACCAATTGATGGATCGTTCAAAAATAATGTAAGTCAGTGCACATTGTGCCATGGCTGCCATAGCGATCAGAAGATTCGTATAAATTGTAATATAGAATAGCTTTCTCAGAAAAGACATCTTGGTAAATCTTGATGCAAGATAACAATCTTGATAGACAAAAGTAGTTTAACATTATATTAAACATCATTTTTTTGATAAAATGGGCAAAAACCGCTAAATTGTACACCGAAATCGAAATACCAAAAACAATTTCGCAACGATAACAATATAAATT